>JAQVOO010000008.1:1756-30674 GCA_028702575.1 Sphaerochaetaceae bacterium | reverse complement strand
AATTTAAATGGACCTAAATTCGAAACATTAGGCCCAGATACCGGCTTCGATGCCGTCCATGATCTACCCTTAGCCGAAAAGCTTGGGGGATTCATGGATTTGTTAGAACAAAAACACGCTCTACCTAAAACCATCATTTACACATTAAATCCTAAGGATTATTATGTGATTGGAACCGCAATGGGTTCATTCCAAGGTGGTGGTATCCCAGGTAAAATTCAATTTGGTGCAGGCTGGTGGTTCTGTGATCACAAGGATGGTATAGTCGAACAATTGAGGGCCTTGGCCAATCTCAGTTCCCTACCTCGGTTTGTAGGAATGCTCACCGATTCACGCAGCTTCCTCTCCTATTCCCGCCATGAATATTTCCGTCGAATTCTTTGTAACTTACTAGGAACTTGGGCTGAAGCAGGAGAAATTCCGGCTGATTTGAATCTATTAGACACAGTAGTACGTGATATTTGCTTTCGTAATGCACAAGCTTATTTTGCCTAAATAATTATATTCTGGTATAAAATCCTTGGGTTTTCTAGAACAGCCTCTGAGGAGAAACTAGTCAACCCAAGTCTTTACCTTAAGAAACTTTGAGTCAAGAATAGCGGTGTACAAAGGGCTCATATCATGTATCAGGAAACTTGTATTAGTTAGCTCAATTTGTCTTCAATAAAGTAAATAACCACAATCTGCCCACTTTCCAGCTAGGTCAAATCCCTATTTAAAAGGTTTTAGGTAGGTTCCAAAAAATAACGCTATACTACTATATAGGAATATTTTTGCTTGTTTACCTCTCTATTACGGCATTTATTTTGTTTTTTATTACACTTTTCTTGTGGTATACTATTGGCATGCATATTGAACAAGCTTTGCTGAACGTCTTGAGATCGAGAAATTGTCCTATCGCCCAATATGCTCGTGATACAGGAATGACACGCTCGCAATTATATAAAATTCTTAAAGGGGAACATAGCCCAACCCTTACTACGTTAAAACGATTAAGCGATGCGCTCGGCATGTCGGTCTCTGAATTCATTGCACTAATCGAATTAGAAAACGCCAATCCACTTTAAAGATTTTAAGTTATCCTCACGAGAAAAGGAGGTTTCAAACCTTCCACCCTCTACCGATTAACTGTAAGACGATGTTGCCAAATTGATGGATAACTCTCTACCCATGTAATCGGTCGTAATTTCTCAATTCCGGTCATTAGCTACCTCAAGATATCCTGTTTTGCGATCTACTGTATGGATTAAGGGTTCTCCATCACGATAACGCCGTAAATTTTCCATAACGATATCAAATAAGAGATGTATAGTGTTACCGGCTACTAGGCTACCTGCAGCATGGGGCGTTATGAAAAGGCGTGGAGCTTGCCACAAACAATGGTTTTTTGGTAACGGTTCTTCTTCGAAAACATCTAGAGCGGCAGCAGCTAAATGCCCCTCGTGCAGAACATCACATAGTGCCTCAGAATCGATCACAGAACCCCTTCCAACATTGATCAACACAGCATCCTCTTTCATCATGCGTAACCGACGTTCATCAAAAAGATGGTGCGTGGCCTCAGTTCCCGGTAGAGCTAATGCAATTACATCAGCAAGGGGGATAATCGAGTCTAATTCTTCAATGGTATAGAGCGCATCAAAACCAGCAATCGATTCAGCAGGGGTCCGTTTGCACCCTAATACTTGAGCTTCCATAGCTTGCACTATGCGAGCAAAACTCGCCCCGATATCACCAGTTCCAACTACCAAAACAGTTGAACCAGCAATCATCTGTGGCGGTATTGGATTAGTCCAAATACTTTCTAACTGATTTTCCATATAGGTCGGAAGCTTTTTCATGACCGCTAACAACAGTGCTAGCATATGCTCAGACACCCCGGTGCCATACGTGCCGGTGGCACATGTCAGCAAGACTTCTTCTGGTAAAACATCTGAATAACCTGTAGCACCTGAACTAAAAAGTTGCATCCATTTCAGTGATTTAGCACCAGAAAGGAGCTCCACCGGCACATTTCCAATAAGGATATCTGTGTTGGCTACCATCTGGGCTGTCGCTTTACCATAAGAGCTGTATTCTATAGACCAATGGGGTACTAACGCTTCCATTTGTGATTTTTGAGTTGTATGTAACGGCAAAGTCACTAATATTCGCATCGTGTAACCTCCTCCATTTACAAAGACAGTACCATCGGGCTTTGATATATACAAGATTTACGACCATAAGGAATCCCAAAGAGATCTATTACAACACTTATGGTCACTGTACAACACCCTTTTACGCTAAATTATAGGCCTTTATGTCATAATTTAGGACAACCACTTGACCTTTGTTTAAGAAACAGATATATTACAAAGCAAGAATTAAAGCAAGGTCTGGTGACTACAAGAGGGTTCAATTCCCAAACTAGCTTAAACCCGTACGATTATCTTTACGATTTTCGTGGTAAAAAGGTGTTGATTCGGATTGTGAAGATTAGGTGATTGTAAGTCAACCCGGCGATTGTCCCATGCTGGAAGCTGCAAGTTGAAACCGAAAAGACAATACCGGACACACCTTTTTCGTTTATTATACACCTACAGCAAATAATCAAAAAAGAAAACAATTGTAGAGAGGAATGCTACACCTATATGCATAAGAGTGGAGACATTCCCCTCTTCTACTTGACTATCTTCCATATAAGAGTAGTCAGGAGCTACTTGTAAACTATTATCCATATCCTGTTGAATTTCTCTTTTTAAGTCTTTTGTGAACTCTTCACTTTCAATTATCACCAGAGACTCGGTATGCAGAAAACTACTCCTAGCATCTACATTAAAAGTTCCAATAACACTAATAGCATCGTCAAAGATATAGGTCTTACTATGAATTGAATCAGGTCCTTGGTACTCATGTACGGTTGCTCCGCTATCGACAATCTTTTTTCGATGATTCGTATAGGCTGATTTGGCAACTGGATTGGGGCTAGATGCAAGAGAGTTGGTTAATACGCTTATTTTTTCCAAATCTATGTCGTATTGATTAAACTCTGTCTTCATCTTTCTAGAAGGTATAATATAGGGGCTTTGTACAAATATTGAGTCCTTAGATTGAGAGGCTAACTCTAGCAGTGCTTTTAAGCACCACGGGTCTTGATGAAGCCTCCCAACAGGATTATGCATAAACTGGATGCTTTGTGTCGCTCTAGTATACGTATGCCAATCAATATCAACATGTTTCTTTTTTACATTCGTAGACCGCTGGTGCAGATTTTCAATATACACCTTACGTTGTTCTATTTTTTTTTCTGATAAACGTTTTTCCAAAGGTTTAGAATATATACTATTCCACACCGCGACAAAATAATGTTGCATCTCATCGATAACGCTCAAAGGGTTATCCTTAACAATAAGTACGTCGCGATCTTTTACAAAACTGGAGGTCCCAACCTCTTCTAGATAGTACTTATCGCCAATGTTTCGTCCCCCGATTAAACCAAAATTACCATCTACTAAAATCATCTTATCATGCAAACGATTGTTCCAAGCCCAAGGCACCAGCAGGTTAAAAGGTTCGTATATCCGTAACGCTATGTTGGGGTGTATTTCAAAACCCTGTAACACTTCTTTCAATTTACCTTTCAAATGGATAATTTGAGGCATCCCGTCCAACAAGATACGCACATTCACACCGCGATCAGCGGCATCTAGAATAGCCTTCAAGAACAGATCGGTAAACTCCCCATCTATAAAAATATAATAAGAGATATCGATAGTAGATTGGGCATCTTCAATAAGGTGTAACCTGATTAATGCACCATCTTCACCAGACTCTACGAGTGCAACTCGATCTTGGTAGACGTTACCGCTTTTTTCAAAATTTATCCTTTCTTTTGGGCTTTGGACGGCAAATAACACTACGAAAGTGGCAATTATATAGACAAGCAAGAGTGTTATGCTACCAATTATGATTCTTTTGACAAACTTTTTCAATTTTATCGGCGTTCCCTTGCAAGATTATACTAATTCTCTGACCAATACACATATTTTCAATGGTATCGAAACTCAGCTATTACTAGTTATTTTTTTCGTGCAGTTGTTTTAGTTCTAGAGGGTTTTCAATCTGCTCGGCATCTTAATTGTACCATGTATACCTTTACTATGCACTACGTACTCTCAGGTTGTGCACAACTTCTCCACAAGTAATACTTTATAGGATTTACTCTTCAATCTCTTTACTCGCAAGCTCTTCCCACCGTTCCATTTTATCTTCGAGAAGCTTACGGAAAGTAGTATAATCTTGAGTTCGTTCTGCTAAAGTGCTTGGATCACTCTCTTCAGCACTAAAGCTTTTTTCCAATTTTGCAATTTTCTCTTCTAGGTGGTCAATCTCACTCAATATTGTCTCTAGTTCCTTACCTTCTTTAAAAGTTAATCCTACTTTTTTCTGGCGTTGGATAACCCTTTTCGGCTTTTCAATCTCTTCGACTTCTTTTACCGCAACTGCGACCTTCTCTGCTTGGTAATCACTGAAATTACCAGCAAATTCAACGATTGTTCCATCATCGGCAAAAACAAAAAGGGTGTCGACGACACGATCTAAAAAAGCACGGTCGTGTGAGACAACTAAGACACACCCAGAAAACTCCAGTAAATATTCTTCTAAACGACGGATAGTATCGATATCTAAATCGTTAGTAGGTTCATCCAAGAGGAGAAAGTTTGGAGCCTGCATCAACACACTGACTAAATATAAGCGACGCCTTTCACCACCACTGAGCGTGCCGATTGGCAGGCGGTGGAAAGATGTGGGAAACCCAAACAACTCTAAGAAACGGGGAGCACTCAGCGTTTGTCCCACTCCAAGGGTAACTTCTTCCGCTATTTCAGTAATATGCCCTAATACAGATTGACTGTGATCCATGGGAGAATCGGTTTGATCATAATAACCAAAGGCCGTATTTACTCCCACTTCGACCATCCCCACAGTAGGTTCTGTCCGCATGGCGATCATCTCTAGCAGAGTGGTTTTTCCCGATCCGTTAGGACCGATCAAACCGATTCGTTCTCCTTGGACAAAACTATGTGAAAAAGGTTGCAATACTTCTGTATTGGCATACGTTTTACCAACCGCCTTCAGTTCCAAAACCTTCTTTCCCATGCGCCTTTGGAGGGACGTAAAATCGGCCATTTGCGCCTGATTACTAATTAGAGATTCCTGCATAGTCGCAATACGAGACTTGCGCCCTGAATCTTTACCAGTACGAGCTCTTGGCCCACGTGCCAACCACTCCATTTCACGCCTTAAAACCGTTTTTAAGCGCTCTTGCTCGGCTTGCATACTAGATAACCGTTCTGAACGACGTTCTAAGAATTGGGTATAAGAACCAGGATGAGAATAGACTTTACCTCGGTCGAATTCAAGAATGGTAGTACATACATGATCGAGTAAATAGCGATCATGGGTAACTAATATTACAGAAATTGTTGCATTGACGAGGTATTGTTCTAACCATTGAATCGTAGGAATATCGAGATGGTTGGTCGGTTCATCTAATAAAACCAAATCTGGATTCGCTGCAAAAGTTCGCGCTATCGCAACTTTCTTGAACATACCCCCCGAAAGGATCTCCATAGAAGCATCCAAAGGAGGCCCCTGCAATTCACTAAGAAAGGAAGTATAGCGCGTTTGGATATCCCAACCATGTTGTACTTCTATCTCCTCCATCACTTGGTGTAAGACTTCATGATCAACATCTTTCGCTCTTAAGAGTTGATGATATTGACGTAAAAGTTGGATAGTAGGATGCTCTCCGTCAAGAAGAAAATCACCAACAGTCTGACCTGGAAGGAATTGTGGTTGTTGCTCCAATAGGGCTAAGCTCAGATTCCGTGCTTTGGCTATGGTACCAGTATCACTTTCTAAAGAGCCACTGAGAAGCCGGAGAAAAGTACTTTTCCCACATCCATTAGGTCCAACCAAACCAATTCTGTCACCACGTTCCATACCGAAAGTAACTTCCTGAAACAGTGGTCCATCTTTGAGAGTTTTTGATATATTTTCTACCGAGAGGAGTATCATGCGGCAACAGTAGCCCGTTTTAATCCTCTATGGCAAGTAAGTCAACCTCAATCGAAGTGGTGTTCTCTTTCAATTTGCTCGTCAAGTTCCACCTCATCGGGAGTATGAATTCGTTGTCCAGCTTCCCGGCGAGTGCGTTTGCGACGTTTATCCAACACTTCTCCAATATCCCAATCGGGGTCCCGTTCATAATCGGGCTTTCTTCTAATTGTGTCTCGAGTTCCTCGCTTCATAACCTACTCCTTCGTATCTCTTTTAGATACTGCATAAAGTTGGATGGCAGGCTCAATTGGTCAACGAACTATCTCGTATGGCCAATCAATTATTCCACCGAAGTCGTATACATTCACATAACCTAAAGAAACTAATTTGCGGGCAGCTTGCGCGCTCCTATTACCGCTTCGACAATAGACTAAAATTACGGCTTCCAAATCAGGAAGTTCTTGAGGCGGGGTTGTTTTGTCTATTTTCTCGTTGGGAAGGAGCAGAGCATCAGCAATATGACCTTGCGCATACTCAGCTTCAGTTCGAACATCCACTATAACTAAAGGTTCTTCCGAATCGATCATCTCTTTGGCTAATTGAGGCGATATCTTTCTATACTGAGCAGTAATTGCTGTTTTTACAGCAGCCGCATCTTGGCGAATATCTCCAACAGATCGACCTGTACAGGAGATAAAAAGCGTTCCAACCACTAGTAAAGAAACTATTATACTCACTATACGCATCATAACATCTCCATGCCTTTAATATGTAAAAAGGCTTAGCTCCAGTCAAGCTCTATTTGTTATTTGCCTTTTCAAAAACGGCAATATCATCATTCGTCCCAATCACGACGAGTCCGTCATGTTCCAACAATTGCATTTCAGCGTCAAGGTCAACAAATGTTTTATCATCACGGGTCAAAGCAATAATATTCAAATGGAATTTCTTGCGAAAATTGAGTTCCTCAATGGTTTTTCCATGGTAGCGATCGGAGAGTTCTATTTCAGTTACGCTAATATTTTCATCTAATTCCAAAAAATCGAGGGTTCGCAATGAAATAAGGGCTTTAGCAAGGCGTACGCCACTGTCGGCTTCAGGATAGATAACTTCAGCTCCGATTTTCTCTAAAACTCGCCCATGGTCGTCACTGTTAGCTTTGGCTATCACCCGCGGAACTTCTAGCTCAATCACATGCAATGTTGCCAGGATGTTAGATTCAATATCTTTGCCAATACACACAATCACGGTACCACAATGAGAGAGTCCAGATTCAATCAAAATCTCACGCGTGATTGAATCGACGGGATGGATATGTTCAATCTCATCTTTCACTAAAGAAAGCTTGGACTCATCAATCTCCAAAACTACTACTTCTTTCCCCGCCCGTGCCAATTCTAAGGCTAATGCTGTTCCAAATCGGCCGAGACCAATAATCCCGAAGGAATTGGGGTTATGCCCTGGTTTCATAATTGACTCCCTTTTTATCCAATAAAGACCCGCTCTTCAATATGTTTAAGCACCGATTCTTTCGCTGACAAACTAGTGGCGATAGTAATGGGACCTAAACGGCCAATAAACATTGTCAACATTAAGACAATTTTCGAAATCAGCGTAAGCTGAGGGGTTATTCCCGTACTTAATCCTACCGTCGCAAAAGCCGAAACACTTTCAAACAAAACCTGCAAAAATGAAAAATGAGAATCTTCTACAACTATCATAATGAAAGTTCCACTAAAAACAACCAATAGAGCCAATAATAACACTTGATATGCTTTTGTAATACTCTCATCTGAAATTCGACGCCTAAAAGCTGCTGGTTGCCGGCGTGAAGCTAAACTAAAAAGACTAAGGAGAATAGCAAACGTCGTAGTCGTTTTTATACCACCACCGGTGGAACCTGGAGAGGCCCCAATGAACATAAGAATAATCACAAAAAATAGGGTTCCTTGCGATAATGCTTGCGTATTAACAGTATTGAAACCTGCCGTACGGGCTGTAATACTCAAAAATAATGCTGAAAGAAAATCGAGCCGTTCGACTAATAAGAAGATTACAGTACCCAAAAAGATCAAAAAGAGTGTTACTGATACTACAATCTTAGTATGCATGGTAAACTTATTCCACATAAAACGTTTGCGAAGAAGATCGGCTAAAACAAAAAAACCAATTCCCCCACTCACGATCAAAAACATGGTAACAACGTTGAGCAGTATATTATGGCGATAGTCCATCATACTCTGGAAGTTTCCCATCAGGTCAAATCCCGCATTGTTGAAGGCACTGATGGAGTGAAAGAGACTATGGCCCCAAGCTGCCAAGGGTTGGTAATGGGGGCGAAACACCCAATATCCGGCAATTGTCCCGAGTAGTTGAAAGATTAACGAAGCCAATATAACTGTCTTTACAATGCGGAGTGTACCACTGAGAGTGCCCAGATTATAGGCTTCGCTGAGCATATTGCGTTGCGAAATTCCCACTTCCCACCCCATAAAAAGGGCAATAGAGACAATCATTCCGGCAAAACCCATACCGCCGGCCATAATCAAGATGGCTACGACAATACGGCCAAAAAGGTTAAAACTCAGGGCAATATCGACCGTTACCAAACCAGTAACACAGACCGCACTAACTGCAGTAAAGAGGGCATCTATATAAGAGAGAGTAACACCCGGTCGATGGGTAACAGGTAAGGCGAGTAGCACAGATCCTGCCATAATTATGATAAAGAATCCAACCATCAGATATCTGCTTGGTTGCATAGCCTTCTTTGTATTAACACTCATTCTAAGCAGGATTCTATCATCACCGAACACCATAATCAATTAATACCGTCAAAATAAAATTATTGACAATTGTATTAATACACTAGTACAATAACTACGGTATGCAAAAGAAAGCGGTTCTCCCCAATATTACTTTCTCCATTGACACTAAAAGTGGGGTACCCTATTACAAACAAATCATTTTGCAGGTCCAAATGGCAATTGCCGATGGGAGGCTGGGGAAGGGAGACCGATTACCGACGGTACGAAGTCTAGCGGTCGATCTGAGCATAAATCCCAACACTGTTGCCCGCGCTTATAACGAAATGGAAATCCGTGATATCGTAGTGACGCAACAAGGTTCAGGAACCTTTATAAACGACAAAGAGATAACCATTGATGCGGTAGAACGGGAACGGATCCTTTTTGAAATAACTCGTTCATATATAACTAAGGCAACTTCCTACGGCTTCACATTACCAGAATTATTAGACCATATCCAAGACTTAGGAAACGAAATAATCCCATAAGGAGGACAAATATGAAATTATTTACCAGAAAACATGATCGTATAAAAAACATTAAGCCATTTACTCTCTCACGAGACTTCTCGTACAAAGCCGTCTCGTTCTTCGTTTTAGCGCTGTGCTTAGGTCTTGGTATTGCTTTACAATTGGTAGTATTTCCAGAAAGTCCAATCCAAATAGTAATCATACTTGCCATGATAATCCTCATAGCCGCCTGTCTATTAATCGTCTTGCCAATGTGGATCTCGATCATTCAATTCACCATTATCATCTGGCTGATCGTATTTGGAGTGTTAGGTAGCGCCCTCTACCCTCTAGCATTGGCAGGAACGTTGGGACTATTCCTATCAGCTTCGGTCCAGCTCATCGCCCATTGGGATAAAGTAATAATCTTGCGCATGGGAAAGTTCAAGAAAGTGCGTGGGCCTGGTCTTCTTTTCTTGTGGCCTCTGATCGATCGAATTGCTGAATTTGTCGACACTCGCATTAGAGTAACCGACTTTAGTGCTGAGAAAACTTTAACTCGTGATACTGTCCCTGTTCACGTTGACGCCCTCGCCTTTTGGATGATTTGGGATGCAAAACATGCTGTACTGGAAGTAGAAAACTACGTTGAAGCTGTCGTCCTTTCGGCCCAGACAGCACTACGCGATGCCATTGGTAAGCACGAATTATCTTCCTTGCTTTCCGAACGGGAGGAACTGGGCAAAGAGATTCAATTAGCCCTCGATGCCAAGACTAATCCCTGGGGTGTAACTATTCTATCGATAGAAATTACCGACATCATTATTCCAAAAGAGTTAGAAAACTCGTTAAGTAAACAAGCCCAGGCTGAACGAGAAAAACAATCACGCATTATTTTGGCAGCCGCCGAAGTAGAAATCGCCAAGCAATTTGAAACTGCCGCCAAACGGTATAGTGAAAATCCTACCGCTCTCCAATTGCGAGCGATGAATATGGTCTATGAAGGCATCCGGCAAAATAATTCCATGATGCTCTTGCCAGCTTCTATCCTAGATCACATGGACCTGGGTGGAGTGCTAGGAGCTACAGCATTACAGAAAACTGAAGAAGCAAAAAATAAAGTAAAGATCACCAAACCCATTGAAGAGGAGTAGGTTATGATAAAGGTAGAGAATGTATCACGCAATTATAAAACTGGAGAGACTGTTGTTAGAGCGTTAAAGAAAGTATCCTTGGATATTGCCGCTGGGGAGTTCCTCTCTATAGCAGGACCGTCAGGTTCAGGCAAGACAACGTTGCTCAACCTCATTGGCTGTATCGATGCCATTGATGAGGGAGAGATCACCATCAACGGTGAAAAGGTGACTCAGATGGGTAAGAAAGGGATGACTGAGTTTCGTAGAAACAACCTTGGTTTCATCTTTCAAACCTACAACCTCATCCCGGTTCTCAGTGCCTATGAGAATGTCGCCTTTGTCCTCTCCATCCTCAATGTGAGTGCCGAGGAGACCAGAAGCCGGACCATGGCTCTCCTCAAGGAAGTTGGTCTGGAGGGAATGGAAGATCGTCGCCCAGGCAAACTCAGTGGAGGCCAGCAACAGCGCGTTGCCATAGCCCGTGCTTTGATCAAAAACCCTCAAATTGTTTTAGCAGATGAGCCTACTGCAAACCTCGATTCTAAGACCGGAGAAGAAATTCTTAAGCTTATGCAGAAAATGAACGAAAAGTACAAGACCACGTTCATCTTCTCAACTCATGATCAGATGGTCATGGACTATGCCTCCCGTCTTGTACTTCTACATGATGGAACCATCACCAGCGATGAGAGGAGGAAAGGATGAAATTCATCTTCTCCCTTGCGATGAAGAACTTAAACCGGTATAAAAGACGCACTGCCATCACAGCAATCGCCATTGCTCTTGGTTTGATGATGTTCATCATAGTGGACTCACTGCTTTTAGGCATCGAACTGGAATCGGAACGCAACCTCATCTGGTATGAAACCTCCTCAGTGAGAATACACCAGAAGGAGTACTGGCCTGATAGATTGCTCTTCCCTTTAGAAGAGGGAATTGAGAACCCCCAACAAGTGATCAACTTGCTAACAGAAAATGGCTATACGGCAACAAAGCGCACTATGTTCAAAGCCGATATGATCCTTTATAGCGATGACTTCGGTGAAGACGGGAACCTCTCAGTAATGGTGACAGGCATCGATCCTGAGCAAGACAACAGGGTCTTCCACTTCGAGGATACCTTGGTTGAGGGAAGATTCCTCAATAAAGGGGAACAAAATGGCATACTCTTGGGATCATGGCTGGCCGAGGACATCAAAGCCAAGATTGGCTACTGGGTCACTCTGCTTACACGGGGAAACGGTGGTTTTTTTGAAGCAATAGACGTCCAAGTCGTGGGCATCGTCAACTGCCCCAACCCCAATGTGAATCGCACCCTCATTATGATGGATGAGAATACGGCCGGGGCTGTATTGGGTATGGATGGAGCAGTGACAGAGCTTGATATTCTCTTACCAAGGGGCGCTGATGTCGATATTGAGGTGACAAAGATACAAGCAGCTCTTGATGCGGCAGGCCTAAGCGAGCTTGAAGCTAGAAGTTGGAGAGAGATGGCCAAAGACTATGTTGCTATCGCAGAAACGAAGCGTGGGGGGACAGCTATCATTCTCTTTTTGGTATTCATTATTGCAGCAGTGGGCATCTCCAACACCATGCTGATGGCAATGTACGAGCGAACCCGTGAGCTTGGCATGATGAGGGCCTTAGGAATGAAGGATAACCATATCCGCCTTGCTTTCATGTTTGAGGCTGGAGGCATAGGCTTACTGGGAGCTCTGGCAGGAATTGTTTTGGGAGCACTGGGCAACATCTATTTGGTCAATCAGGGTATCGATGTGGGATTCTTGCTTCGTGATATGGACATCGGCTACCGGGTCCAAAGCATAATGCGGGGGACATGGAGCAGCAAGAGTTTTATCATCACCTTTGTATCAGGCATCGCCCTTTCCATGATCGTATCGTTACTGCCCATCAGGCGAGCACTTAAGATGGATATACCAGCGTGCCTCAGGCACCAATAGGAGAGCCTTATTATGATGACAAAACTTCCAAAAATAGCGTTTAGAAATATATTTAGGAACCTGAGGCGTTCGATCCTATCAGCAGTTGCGATTGCAGTCTCGGCGATGAGCATAGTCATGCTTTTCGGCCTCCTCGCCGGCATGGAAGCCGATATGGCCAACAACCTGCAATCCTACTATACCGGTGAGGTGCGTATCCAACATGCTGAATTTGAAAAGTATAAGCGTTACAATCCCCTCCACCTTGGGGTCGACTGGAAAAGCATTGAACCCATCCTCGCAGACAACCACCAAGTACGAGCTGCCACAGCTAGGATCAACTTCCCCGCAAACATGTACCTAGGCGAAAAACAGCATGGGGTCATGGGTGTCGGAGCCGATTTCTCCAGTGAAGAGGCCTTCATCGATTTTCCTTCAATACTGCAGGAAGGACGACTTCCCCAGGAAGGAAAGAACGAGATATTGATGGGTTTTGCTCTAGCTAGAGATATGCAACTGGGCCTTGGAGACAAGGTAACGCTTTTAAGCACTACAGCAACTCGAGGTAGCAATGCCTTCACCTTTGAGATCGTGGGGATCGCAGGTTTTCCTGTCGCTGGCCTCAATGCAAACTCCATTTGGGCGCCGATCGACCGAGTCCAGAAATTTCTTGGCATGGATGGCCAGACCCAAGAAATATTGCTGTTGCTCGAAGATGGAGCAGATGAGAAACAAACTGCAATCCAAATTGCAAACGAAATTGAGAGTAAGTTGGGCACTGCAACCGATACCCGTTCTTGGACAGAACTGAATATGTTTTACGGGATGCTCAGGATAGCCAAGATCGCCTACTATTTCATCGCCATGTTCTTCTTCGTCCTAGGCAGCACGGTCATCATCAACACGACGATGATGGTCATCTTTGAGAGGATGCGTGAGATTGGGATGCTCTCAGCGCTAGGGATGCATGGATCTGAACTAACTAAGCTCTTTTTACTGGAGGGGTTCTTTATCAGCATGATTGGTTCGGCTGTCGGGGTGATTATTGGCTATGTTGGCACCTATTATATGGGTAAGGTAGGGCTCAACTTCACCGAAGCTTTCAGTGGCATGGATATAGAGATCTCCTCGATCCTCTACCCTCAAACCAGCATACTGACTGCTCTTGTCGTTTGGGCCTATGCTGTGGTGATATCGACGCTTTCGACCTTCATCCCTTCTCGCCATGCTTCAAAAATCCAACCTGTGGAGGCTCTACGTTATGTATAAAAAAATATCAAGACTGCAAAAACTTATGATTTTAACAATTCTTCTCTTCTGCATCCCTTCTATACTCTTTGCCCTGAGTGCTGATGAGATCATAGGTGAGATGGATAGGCTCTCTACCTTCGAGACCACCTACTCCACTGGCTCGATCCAGACTACCGACCGCTTCGGGACAAAAACCAGCCAATTCAAATCTTGGTCGCAAGGTGAGAAAGATTCTCTGATCGAGTTCACTAGCAAGGCAGAACGGGGCCAGAAGATTCTTCGCACAGAGGGAAGTCTCTACCTCTTCTACCCTGATGCCGAACAGCTCATCAGGATGCAGGGAGCGGCCCTCAGGCAGTCCATGCTGGGCTCAGACATCTCCTATGAGGACATGACCGAAGAGAAAAACACCTTGGACAATTATACTGCCAAACTAGAACGGGAAGAGACCTTCAAAGGGAACGCATGCTTTGTATTGACCCTCACTGCAAAGAGTCGGTCGGTAGCCTACCCGGTCCAGAAAATATGGGTCGATAAACAGTCCTTCCTAGTCTGGAAAGCAGAGTATTCCACCGCTCAGGGACGCCTGCTCAAGGTGATGGAGGTCTTGGAAACCTTTAAATCAGGGGAGCGGGTCCTTCCAAAGCAAAGCAAGATCGAAGATAAGATGAAGAAGAACTCTGCAACCCTCATGACGATCGATTCTTTTGAGGCTAATCCTCATTTAGACAGGAGTATCTTTACCTTGGAGAATCTCACATGGTAGGAAAAAAGAAGCTCTGCATCTTTATTTTAATATTACTTATGACTCTTAGTTCTCTAATAGCTACTGAAAACCCAATTGTAACTATGGACTTGTTGCCCACGTTAACCTACAAAGCACATTCTGATTCGTGGGGAGCTTTTTTTAATGGAGATCTCAGCGTTGCCCTCTCGTCAAAACGAGAAGGAAATGTGCGGGGTGAAGTAGTACTCAAGGCTACTACCCTTACCCCTATAACTAGTTTGAACGATGTGCTCTACAAAGCCTACTTCAGGGCCCGTTTTCCCTCTTTTCGTCTTACAGCAGGAAAAACACGTCTCTCGTGGGGGGACGGGATGCTCTTCAATGCGGGTGATGTGCTGTATGGAAGCAACTCCACCTCGGTATTCCTGACTAAGGCAGAACTGCGAAGCACCACCAACTGGCTGGCTTCAGTCAACTACCCTCTGGGATTCTTCTCTTTTGCAGAAGCAGTTGTAATGCCATCTGAGACAAATAACCCCGCCGATATACTGTTCGGTGCTAGGTATTATACAACCGTCAAGGATATTAAAGTCGAGATTGGGTATGCTACCAAAACCCCAAAAATCACAACAACACGTCAACACAAACCCTATCTGAGCTTGCAAGGAAACTTAGGCTTTGACTGGTATCTCTCCTCTTCCTTAGCTATCCCTGAAGATGGAGACATCGCCAAAGAGAGCAGTGAGTCCTGGATAATAAGTGGAGGATTCTTCCACCTGGTAACCTTACCTCAGGAAAGATCCCTTTCCCTGAGACTAGAGTTTCTCACTAGGCCTTTTGGTTCATGGGAAATAGGCCCAGTTAGTGATGATAGTGCAGCATTATTACTCTATCCAGAGTTGGTGTTGGCCTACTCTCCTTCCCTCTCCTTCACTCTCCGTTCGATCATTTCACCCTTGGACCTTTCAGCTATGAGCACCATAGGTGTGAGTTGGAATGTCTTTGAAGCTTTCAACCTCATAGGGAGCCTCTCTTTAGCTACTGGTGATGATGGAGATCTATTTGCCTGGAGTTCGACAGATACACCAGCTTCCTTCTCTGCCACAGTGGGCAGTAGTTGGGTTTTCTAACAAGGAGATATACCTGTGAAGTTTGCCTTCCTTCTGGCTATGAAAAATCTCTTTCGCTACAAGAGGCGCACTTTCATCACAGCCATTGCAATTGCTCTAGGACTTGCGATGTTCCTCATTGTTGATTCCCTGCTGTTGGGAATGGAAGAGGAATCGATCCGCAATCTGCTCTGGTACGAGACATCCTCGGTAAGGATTCATACCAAGGAATACTGGCCAGATCGTCAACTCTATCCTCTGGAACAGGGGATAGAGCAACCTCAAAAAGTTCTACAGATTATCAGGGGTGCAGGTTGGACGGCAACAGAGCGAACCATGTTCACCGGTGATATGATCCTCTACAGCGATGATTTTGGTGAAGATGGGAACATGGGTGTCCTAATAACAGCAATTGATCCAGAGACTGACCATGACGTCTTCCATTTTGAGGATACCCTCATTGATGGGAGGTTTCTCACCGCCGATGATGAGGAAGGGGTCCTCATGGGTTCCTGGTTTGCCCAGGACATCGGGGCAAAGGGGGCTTCTTTGGGGCAACAGACCTAGAGATAGTAGGAATCGTCAACTGCCCGAATCCCAATGTGAATCGGACACTCTTGATGATGAACAAGACTAGTGCAGACTCTCTTTTGGGCATGGAGGGATCAGTTACAGAAATAGATATTCGCCTGCCATTACATAGCGATGTGGATAAAGCAGTACAAAGATTACAACAACTCTTACCTGCATCTGGGCAGGAACTGGAGGCAAGAAGCTGGAGAGTCCTTGCTAAGGACTACCTTGCAGCGATGGAAGCTGAAAGAGGGGGAACCGCAATCATCCTCTTTTTGGTCTTTCTCATAGCAGCGGTGGGGGTCTCCAATACGATGCTTATGTCTATGTATGAACGAACCCGGGAGTTGGGGATGATGAGAGCCCTAGGGATGAAAGAGGGCCATATCATGCTCTCTTTCTTGTTTGAAGCAGGAGGCATTGGAATGGTTGGAGCCCTTATCGGCCTCGCCTTGGGTGCTCTAGGCAATCTCTATATGGTCAACACAGGCCTTGATTTTGGCTTTATCATGCGCGATACGGATATTGGCTATCGGATTCAGAGCATTGTACGGGGATCCTGGAATCTTAGGTCATTTATCATAACCTTTGTCTCAGGTATTACCCTTGCAATAATCGTCGCTTATCTACCCATTAGACGGGCCTTAAAGGTGGATATTCCTGCTTGTCTTAGACATCAATAATAGCATCAGCATTACAACTTTTCACTCTTGGTGATTACAGAGAACATTGCCATAGCATTGGTGGTATAATCATGTTCTATGATAAACAGTACTCAAAATCCCAAAAGTTGTTTTAAACATAGATAAGTGATTGTTCCTTTTTAAAAAGAAAATTTTCCAGGTGGATTTTGTTATGCTATGACCGACTTTGTAGTTAGATTATAATCTAGATAATTTTTTCTTTAGCGTAGCTTTAACCTTGCAACATTTCTAAGAATTGATCTTTGGGAACTGCTTTAGAAAAGATAAACCCTTGGTAATAGGGCACCTTCAACTCTTTTAGTAGAGCCAGCTGTTCAGGAAGTTCGACTCCTTCCATAACAACTGCAATACCGAGTTCTTTTACCATCCTAATCATAGCTTTAAGGATGACTCCTTCGTCATTTTCAGGATAATCTTTGATGAAAGAGCGATCTATTTTTAGTATATCAAAATTTAGTTCGTGTAAATAACTTAACGACGAGAATCCAGTACCAAAATCATCGATTGCAAAACTGACATGTTCTTGGTGGAGCTCTATCAGCTGTTTCTTGGCAATTTCGATATCTGTCAATAAGGAGTGTTCGGTTAGTTCAATTATCAACAATTCGTGCGAAACATTATAGGCATCTAATGTGCGCACCATATGAGGTACCAAATCGGGATCCTCTAATTCAGTCGGGCTAAGATTCATCGATACTACCAGTTGATTTTCTTTTATAGTTGAAAGTTCGTGTAAAAGCAGAACTGCGTGCTCCACCACAAACCTTCCTAATAGTCGCTCCAGATTATTTTGTTCTATAATGGGAATAAATTCATTTGGAGGAATAGCACCTAGTTTGGGATGTTCCCATCGTGCTAGAGCTTCCGCGCCAATTATGGTATTGGTCTGGGTAGCAACAATTGGTTGAAAATAGACTGTAATTTCACCTTTTTCTAATGCCGTTGGGAAAGATTCGAGAATTTCATAGTAGCGGACTAAATACTCATTTACTGTCTCATCGTAGAAGAGGCTACCACTATGCCCAAAATGGTCCTGTGCGGCTAAGGCCATTCTAGCCTGCCGCAACAACAATGAAACATTAGAACAATCGGCTGAAGAGGATGAAATCCCACACTGAATACGGATAATTTGTAATTGATCTCGTAATTTTACCGGCATCTCAAAAGCTTTTTCGATGTGACCTAGGCCTTTACGTTCTGAAAATTTGTCAGTAGAGGCGGTCAGTAAAAATGTATCCGGCGATAATTGGATAATGAGGTCATCATTCTTCAGAGCATTGGCTATTCGTTCTCGGATTTGAGCCCCTAATAGATAATGTTCATCTAAAGTATATTGGGCTTCTATTATATCAATATTAACCAATTTTAGATAAATCACCACAAAAGGATTATCTACTGGTTCCTCGCATTTTTGCGCTAAAAGCTGTAGAGGATACTGATCAATAGCGATAGCATCGCCTTCGTTGGCAATAATCATTTTGCCAAATGATTCACGTGAAAGGTTCCTAGGATTCGAATAAAGACCAACCTGATACAGAATACGGTCCAGCCTATCAACAATAGAATTGATCCTAAGATGAGTTAACGCAAGGTGGTGCTTCCCCTCTAACCATAGGAAACCCTGCCAGGCATTATTTCTAGCATCTCGTTGTTTTGAAGATGTTATGGCCTTGACCGAATTAAAAGTTACTCCTGACAAATCAACAACACGATGACGGCCTTCGCTAATTTCTTTTTCGGAAAAACCAGTCATCGACTGAAATGTGTGATTACAATAGGTTACATGCCCAAGGGCATCGCTAATAACAACACCATCATGTGATTGGTCAGAAATTAGATTGCTCACTGCCAGTAATTCTCGGTCATTACGTCTAAAATAGGATAAAATGTTTAAAAATCCACCCACCACAAAAATAAATAGAGCAAGTACCCAACGTAGAGATTTATGGCGCAGTAAAAAGGAGTCACTTAAAATGGAGGTATCTTGGTCAGCAAAGAAGACAATACCGGCCAGAAAATGTGGCTGTGCCTCATAGAAGGGGTTTTGCTCTTTGAAGGGATTAAAAGCATGAAAGTAATAATTATAACCATCAATTACGGTCAAACCCTTCCCTTCTTTGACAACTTTTTCCCATAATAAGGGCTTACTTTGAGACAAATTGGGAATTAGTGGATTATATGGGGTTATACCTTCTACGGTATCTCTGAGGATCCGGTTGCCGTAATTATCGACCAGACTAAACTTTATTTCGTTCGGGTGTTCTTGTATAAATTGCGTAATTTTGGCCAGAATATGGTTCCCATTGACCAACATTCCAAGAATGCCAACTTGTTCTCCATCACAATAAATTGGAATAGAAGTTCCAATTACAGGATGTAGAGGTTCTTCCCCTGCTAGGGGAATAACATAATTCAGAGGAGAAAAATAAAAACCATCTTCTTCTAAATTTTTACCTTAGAGACCAGAAGATCCCAAATTGGTTCAAATGGGACCATCAACCCTACATATTCCATGCTACCATCAAATGAAGTTAACCCAACTAAAGGTTCTCCTTCAGTGGTACCTAGTAACAGACCATTAATATAAGGGCGGTTTTGGGCCATCCTTTTAAAAAACGCTTTCATCCCCTCCCTATTTTCATCAGAAGGGTCGGCTAAAAAGTTAGCAACACTGTTTGAATTACGGATGAGGTGTAGCATTGAATAATATTCTGCAAAATTTTCAGTGACAAAAAAGTCCATGAGTTGGAGGTGTCCTGTATGTTCCGAAATAACTTTTTCACGGACATTGTTTCGTTCAAGTACGACTAATTGTTTATACATGAATAAAAAAAGGACTACTATTGGCACTATCGCGAGTAATCGTTTAGTAATATTCCAAATAAATCGATTCATCGTGCGCCAATTGTACCTTATCTTACTCTGATCGGCAAGAAAGGTAGCTTCTAATTACTTTTTTATGGTTACCCAAAGATTTATTCGTTAATAACTATCTCCAATTTATTGACTTATAGAACATAATAACTTACCGTAGATGTAAAATACAGGGGAACGATTTGGCAAGAATAACAAAAAAAGTATTTAATGATTTAGCACTTTGGATGATGGGTTTTGGCTTATTGGTGGGAGTTATTTTCCCCTTTTTTATGTCCTTACTCGGTGTTTCAAACACAATTACCCATGCCCTGTGGTTTCGTTTTGCGTGTATCTTCGCAGGGCTTTTGGTAGGGCTCGTAAATATTACATTAGCGAAAAGAGTTGTCGAGAAGCGGCTTAAAACCTTAGCTAGTCATATGGGTGATATCGAATCGCGCTTAGGTGAAATTTCGGGCAAAAATGAACCTATCGATTGTGACAATTTAACATGTCACATTACTGTCGATTCTGCAGATGCTATTGGCGATAGTGCTATAGCATTTAATCGTTTGGTAGATACCATTGCCTCCAGTCTAAAAATGGAAATGAATCTACGTGCCTATACCCAGATGCTCAGTAAACACTTAGATACAGAAGCTCTTTGTCGTAATGCTTTAGAGACCTTCCTGGTAGATTTTAGATCAGAGAGCGGGGCAATATTTGTAATAAGGGGGGGAGACCTCTCGCTGATTGAAGCTAAGGGAATTAGTGAGAAATCAAATCTTATTCATAACGCACTTATTCAAGAAGTTATGATTGATGAGCAAGATCGCATTCTTACTCTACCTGACGCTATTAAATTAGAGGGAGTCCTTACAAAATATAGACCGCGCCAGGTACTAATCAAACCAATCAAATATAAACAGATCATGTTAGGAATCCTCCTCCTTGGCAAAGCGGAAGAATTTGAGGCATCTAAGATCTCAATGTTGGATATCTTTTGTAACGGACTGGGACTGGCACTCCATAACGCAATTACCTATGACCAAGTTCAACGTCTAGCTGCCCTGGACTCTCTCACCTCCTTCTATAACCGTAGATTTGGCTTAATTAGACTTAGAGAAGAATTTGTTCGGGCTGTTAGTAATGATGGTTTCTTAGGACTTATCATGTTCGATATAGATCATTTCAAACAAGTTAATGACACCTACGGCCACCCTGTTGGCGATAAACTCTTGAAACAAATTGCAAACATTACCCGTAGTGTAGTCAGAGATGGTGATATTCTTGTCCGTTACGGAGGAGATGAATTTTTAATAACCCTTGTTGGAGCCTCGCATACCGATACTTTAGAGATTGCCGAACAACTTAGAAGAGCAACTAGTGAATCTCGCCTTCTTATTAATAACCAAGCAATTCAAGTAACTCTTTCTATTGGAGTAGTTAGCTACCCTAATAATAGGTGTGAAAATGAGATTGATTTAATCGATAGTGCTGATCATGCCCTCTACATCGCCAAAGATTCGGGACGAAACCAAGTAATAGCAGCCACAGAATGAACAATTGCAATCCAAAGCCTTTGATGTTACAGTTTGCTAAAATCTTGAAGGATAGAGTGCCATGCATCCAGTTTTCCTCTTTGCCGGATTCTTCTTCTTTGCCATAGCAAATAACATTCTCGGACCTTTAGTCACCAATATTATGGCTGCGACTGGCATGAGCCTATCGCAATCAGGTTCGTTGGTGAGTTTTTTACAAATAGGTTCTTTGACCTCGATGCTAATCTCATTAGTCCTCATGAAACACGTACGCCAGACAACAGTTACCCGTATTGGCTATGGAGTCCTAATCATTGGGCTACTAGCAATTGCAGTTTCTACAGGAAGCACTCTTCTCTTTATCGCCTATCTTGTAATCGGGTTTGGTGCATTTCTGACAGATAGTGGATCGAATGCTATTCTGGCTAGCGATTATTACGAAAAACGAAAATTATATATTCCGTTACTCCACTTCTGCTATAGCCTTGGAGCAATCCTAACAGGCTATTTTATTCTTCCATTTAAAGGTCCGACATGGCGTTGGGCTTACGGTGCGCTTGGTATTATTTTAGCTGTAATTCTAATTGGTGGCTTTTTAGAACGTTATAGGCGTACTAAACAGCAAAAACTTAATAATGTTAGTCCTGTAATTATACCAGAGGTTCAAGCTGAACCTGTGCTACCTCTTCTCAAAGATTTGGCTTTTGTATTATTCAACCTTGTAATTATCTTCTATGCAGGTAGTCAAATTATCTGTGTTACGTGGATTCCTGTCTATGTTGAAACTGAGCTCTTTCAACCAGCTGCAATTACTGCCACATCTCTCACTGTTTTCTGGATCGGCACCGCTATTTCACGGTTATTGATGGGGCCCATTATGCAAAAGGGGGGCAACCCTTTCTCCTTTATGCTAGGCGGATTACTTTTAGCCGGTTTTACTTTAGTAGCACTTCCTTTTACTGCCAACATTGTTTTAGCCTTAGCCTTAGTGGCGTTATGTGGTTTTTTTGCTGGTGCAACTATTCCTATGTATATCGTGGTCACAGCTAGTTGGTACCCCAAAAATACGGCATTCATCTCCCTCTCTTGCATTTTAAGCGCAACTATCGGCCGTATGATATTCCCCTTGTTCGTCTCTCAGATAGCTGAAGCTCATAACCTCGGTTATGCACTCATGATTAGTAGCCTCATGCTATTTATCGCAGCTGTTTTAAGCGCCATTGTGCAAAAAATAACAAAGGAAAGACCCGCTTAATGGATAGCAAGAATTATAATGTTACCTGTATACGGCACCATGAAAAACATAGCTTCTATGTTGATTGTGCGAATTGGATGCGTACCCCATTAGGATCAAGTACATAAAAAAACTTGATCTGATCAGTAGGTTGGAATGGACCACTTTCTACTTCAATTCCTTGTTTAGCAATAAAAGCAAGAGTTTCATCTAAGGAGTCAACTGCAAAACCTAATGAAATCCCCGCACCAATCGGAGGAGCTTCATGTGGATGCTTAATCAATTCAATTTGCGTTTCTCCGTCTCCAAGGAAAGCTATTTCACTACCCGGACCAACTGGAAAGCGTCGTTTTACCGGTAGTTTTACAATGTCACGATAAAATGCAATCGAAGCATCTAAATCTTTGACACTGATTGTGGTCCAACAATATTTCATTATTTCCTCCAAGGTTAATCTTAACCACCACCCATTCCTTTTTCCCTAACCATGTTCCAAATTTCTAGAGAAAACCTACTGTACCGTCATGTAAGAAAACATTGGATATATGTTAAAGAAAACATCTCTAGTTTAGTTCATGAAAAAACTAGTTTTTGTGATCAATGAACATGATATACATAGATTGTCGGTAATGAAAACCCCGTTGTCAAGGAAGTAATTTTAGATTTTCTTTGTCCAAAATTGAAAAAAATATTGGAAAAACATTCTGGCTCGTGTATGCTTGTGTTTTATCATCTTTAATTTTATTAGGAGGAGGGATTATGCTTATTGAATGCTCGCGGGCTTTGTTTCGTTATATCGGATCAGGTTCACAAGATCCGACTGCTTTGTATGCACCTCATTTTTGTTGGGTTGGCACCTCCTTCATAGATGAAAATTATGATACCTGTATGGTGCTTACCAATAAGGCAACTGGGTTCTGTGTTATTACAAAGTTTGAGTTCGATCCTTGGCACTTTGATGGTGATGAAGTGACAGCAGCTATACGAGATGCGTTTGTTTTACAAAAATATGATCCCAACCAAATAGAAGCCTATCTAAAAGAGGGAGCCGACGTACGCGTTGTTTCTGGATCTGATAAATCTATCTTGAGCCGACTCAATCGTTGGCTAAAGAAAATTCTTGATTCTGAATTACCTCTACCTGAACTTGCTTCTACCTTTTCCAATAGTAAAGTAAAAATCAATGATAAACGTATCGTTCCTGTTGAGGCGATGAAGGAAGTGCTGGCAACAAATAGCAAAGAAATACTCAAAGAGATGCACGTAGTGGTGAATTTAAAAATTGTTTTGCGTTTAACTCCACAGTTTAAAGTCTTCAGAAGCTTTGAAGTCCCCATCTTTACCTCGTTTGAAAAACTCCATAGAATCATTCAGATAGCCTTTAGCTGGGATGATATGCACCTGCATCAATTCAGAATAGGACCGTATAAAGTTGGGCCTGTTCCAGAAGGAACGGGTAGTTTTCCCCCCTTTTATGAAGAAGAGGAGCTGGATGAAGAAGAATTAACACTTGGTAATCTGGGTGAGGCTTCCAAAAAATTTACCTACATTTATGATTTTGGAGATTACTGGGAACATATTATTCATGTTGGCAAACGAGAACTTCGCGATGGAGAACCTGAAGTCATTTGTACCAGAGGAGAGGGGGACGCGCCTTGGGAAGATTCTGGAGGACCATATGGATATGAATACAAGGCTACAGTTCTTCAAGATCCCGAAGATGAAGAGTACGACAGGGTCTGTGAGTGGGTTGGCGAAGACTTTTCACAGGAATTTGATAAGGATATCATCAACGCAAGGCTAAAGGGGATCCTGTTAAAGCCGACGCGAAAAAAATGGTTTTAAGGCAACGTGGGGTAATAGGAATTAATTTTAGGGCCTCTCTGATTTAGCGGAGAAGATTTTAGCCCTGCGCTATGTATACAGACTTGATTCGATGATGCCCACAAGTGGTCGCATGTGGCAAGAATTGCAATACAAATGAAAGTTAAAAATAAGTCGACTGGAAAGGACAAGAAATACCCAAAAACCACTTGTTGTGCCGTTATCACCGGATGTCAGCAATGCTCTTGCCGACTATATGCTGAATGTATCCATCACCTTTCATATTTATTTTACTAAGGGTGTTTCCCGTACAAAAATACCAACCAAGGCATATACTTGAGCAAAAGCTGGAAAGCTCTTCAACTTGAAGTGGCCCCCCTACCCTTTGTCACACTTGTATCACATATCTTAGAAATAATGGGGAAACATGTATTCGTAAAAGTTAGAGGTATGGTTACCAGTTATCACTGGTTGCCACATGAAGGTACTTCGATCAGGGCCAGCTCGATTGTCACAATGAATGTTGCGTAGTGGATAATTCTGTTTTTGAATTAGATTGTTAGCTGAGGGAGGGAATTTATCCTTTTAAAAGAGTTCCTTTTGAATATACTGTAACTTATTCAGCTTCTTCTTCATTCTGGCTATGGCAGCGGACTTTTCCAACTTTGTATATACTACGAGGGCATCCTCAAACCGATGCATGGCTTCAAACGTTTTAGCTATACCCAGAAAGTCTTCAATTCTCGTGTAGCACCTAAGCGCATCGAAGAGATCCCCATTTTCCTTATAGATTCCAGCTGCTCGCTTGTAATTTTCCGCTTGCTCATGTAAAAGCGCCAGATCTTTAAGCAATTCGGCTTTGAAGCAAAAATCCTCTATCTTTGAGATATCTACATGGCTCTGCTTGAGAAAATCAAACGCCTCAACTGATCGTTTGGGAGAGAGACTGAAAAGCAGGTAGTTGTGTATATCGATGGGCAGGTCTTCTAGTAGCGGATCTAGGGTAGAAGGAAGACTCTCTTGGGCAAGTGCCATCAAAAGAGCATCATTACTCGAAACCGCACGTGCAAGAATCTGTTTTTTGAACTGGTCAACAAATGACTTCTCAAGAGGAACACTCTCAGTGACGATGAGGAATATATGGTTGAGATACTGGGTATCGATGATTAGGTTGACGAAGGCTTTGGATACTTGATCCACTTGGTAGAGCATCCCGTAGGAGGCTAGGTATATTCGTATGATTTCTGAAAGATCGTAGGGCGATTTCTTCTTTGCGGAGAGTTTTGCCAGCAACTCGAGGAGTAATTGTTCACCTACGTGATAGGTTAACACCCCCGGTACCCGGTACTCAGTACTTTTGCAAAGTTGCTCCACATAGGTTTTTGAGATGGTTAGGTCCTTTTTTTTAGTGATAAACTCAATTCCGCTGGCAGATTCTTTCTCTTGCATGAAAAAGTCGAGCACTTCCTCATCACGCCCTGCGACAAGCAATGCAGACTTGAGGATTCCGTCGGTCTCGTTTATAGCAAGGTAACGGGTGAGAGCTTTACTGTACTCCTTCGTCCTGTAATGAAACTCAGCGGTTTCATAACAAGCCTGTATCTGGTTTTGATCATAGCGCCGCCCCTTTCTCATGCGTGAGCGTAGGAGGTCAATCACTTTTATATACGAATCTTTATCACCAATCTCCTCATACAATTTGATGGCATGCTCTGTTTTGCCAAGGGCGTTATAACAGATGGCGGCATGGTGTAAATCACCCACCTGAAGATACTCCACGACGGCCAGTTCGAATTGATTTTTATAGAAAAATAGATCTGCCGCTTTGCTATGTTGCAACATAGCAGCGTACCGAATCCCCGCTTTAATCATCGATCGGGAAATCGTCTCCATTTTTTTAGCTTCATCGAGAAGTTGCGTTTTCTGTTCCTTTGAGCCATTGGCATAGAGAGTAAACTTCTCGATTGCTAACTTGTATTCTTTTCGTTTCTCATATAAGAGACCTAACTGATAGTGTTTATCAAGGGCGGTATAGCAAATAATTACATCGTCCCAAGCCTTCAGGCGGATATAGAGGGGAAGAGCTTTTTCATAGTCGCCCCCAGCAACATAATAATTAGCAGCTTTTTTAGGTTGCTTCAGTCGTTTGTAGCAGAGAGCCGCCTCCAGAAACTGACCTGCCGAAACAAAATTCTCGCCTGCTAGGCTGTACGAGCGCAGTTTGAAATAATATGAGCCAAGTTTTGAGAACGCCTTTGCTTTCTTCCAATTCTCCACAGCTCGGTCGAAACGTTTTTGTTGGACCCAAAGATCGGCCGCCTCAGCATACTTCCCTTCTGTTTCCAATAGAGATATCTCGCACGGGATGATACGATCTTTACGTTTCAGATCCTTCCAGAGGGGTAGCGCCTTATGATACGCACCACCATCCTCGTAATCATGGGCAGCCTCAGCCTTTCGACCTCGGCTCAAAAATAGTGCAGCCGAGGCAAGATAGAGCTTCTCACTTCTCTTGATGTATGCTTGACACACATCACCCATCTCATCGTTTAAACTATTGCGGTAGCATTCAGCGGCAACTGAGTAGTGCTGTCGTTCAAAGAAGTAATCGCCCTGTTCATTCCACTCTTTTGCTGTTGATATTCGCTTCCAGATCTGTTGCAAAGCATCCTTTTCTTGAGTGTTGAAGATATGAGGAGCAAGAGCTTCTACCTGCCACACAGGGGAGGTGCGCGCTCCATCGTAGATGATTAGGGTGTTTCTTGCCCGAGTCACGGCCACATACAGCAGGTTAATCTCGTGCCGAATCAAGGGGTAGTGTCTCGTTTCCAGGTAGTTTTCCGCATGAATCTTGCGCCAGATACTGGATGCTTTGGCATCGGATGAGAATTTCCAAAGGAGTACGGTATCAAACTCCAACCCTTTAGCTTCATTAATGGTGAAGACAAGCTCAGTATTGAGGGTTTTCATTAACCGTTGTTTCTCACCATCGCTACGCACGAGGATCACCTGTCCGGCTGCTGTAGTTGCCACCTCGCGACTCATCTCTACCTCAGAGATACCATGGATGAGGTACGGTGGACGTCCATTGAATTTCCACTCCTCCATCTGTTCGTGTCCACTGATACCTACCAGTTGCTGCTTTAGCTTGAGCAAGGCATTGGAAAGCCGCACCACACTGCCAACACAGCGAAAATTCAGATGCAGATGCTGAACTGTCGGTACTGGCAACCCTTGCTCGTAGAAACGGTTTTTAAGTTCTTCCCAGCGAAATCCACTGGGGTTGATTATCTGTTTGGGATCTCCGGCACACACAATCTCTCCTGGCTTTTTGGAAAGCTTGAAAAGAAGGGTGAGCTGAATGTCTGAAAAATCTTGCACTTCATCCCCTACCACCAGATCCCATTGGAATTGATTGCCAAGTTGTTCTAGAGCGACTATCGCTCGTCTACAAAGATCAATCTCATCAAAGCGTTTTTCCGCCTCTAGCTGCCCCTGATAATATTCGGCAATGTTGTAGATCTCCTGACGGTCATAGAGGAAATTGGGAGCTCTTTTCTTGCCCAGATTGGTATACTCCTCTAGCGATAACAACGGCGAGCTGAGATGGTTCTCTTTCATCACGAGGATGCGGAGAATCTCACCGAGGATGAAGGCGAAGGTAGTATAGTCCGCCTGCTGATTGGGTAAAGAGAGTTTCTGCACAAAGTCGGTGAAGTCGATGCACGAACTCTTCTTTTCAATAATCCTTTCGAATTTTCTGCTAAAACCATAGGCTTTCAGAGCTAGAAGAGCGTCTTTTAGTTGACGTAGTTGGATAGTAGTGAGGGAACTGTCCAGATAGAGTGAGATAAGGGTACGGTAATGGCGGAGGCTTACAGGGGGGTTCGCCCCCTTAATGATGGAGCGAATCTCCTCCCAGACCAGTTCAGGGTCATACTGCTTGGCAAGACTATGGCGGCTGAATATCTCAATAAAGCCCTTCAGGTCCACCTCCTGTTTCAGGTCCGGATGGATTTTTGCTGCAGAGAGTATCTCCAAGACCAGTTCGCGTAGCATAGCAAACCGAACTTCCCCGATTTCATTCTCCAAAGGGGAGTGGACAGTCAAGCCCCGATATAGCTTTTCGGAATAATCTCTGAGAAAATGGCTACAGGTGACGAACAGCACTTCCTGGCCAGTATGACTCCCCTTCATTAGGTAGTAGATCGCAAGTGTGGTTTTACCACTACCTGCCGTTCCAGACAGTAGTACAGGAGGCTTCAGTTTGAGCACATCCTGTTGCTCTCTAGTCAGATAGAGAAAGAGCTCGAAGAAATCAGGATTGTTTCTCCCCAAAAACCTTTTCAGTTGTTCCTCACTGATATCCATCCATTTCTGGGGACCATAATCCTCAAGCACCTTTTGCTCAATTGATTCCTGGGTAAAAACATCATCAGATAGGGAGTCGATCATCAAGTCGTCAAAAGTCTCTTCACTCGCAGTCTCGAAGTGCAAAAACGGAGCATTGTCGGGAAAGATTGTCCGAGCCGTGGAACTTATATTATCATGGTGGACCGCTCCCCATAGGTAGATGCAAGTACGTTCCCCATCTCTTCCGAGGGTAAAAATGAGTCGGTCCCCTTTGCTGATACGGGCTTCAAAAATAACCTTATCCGTCGGTCCTTTGAGTTTTTTAACCCGTACTCCAGCATCCCACATACCGTTTTCCAAAAAAGACAATTTTTC
>JAQVOO010000008.1:0-1656 GCA_028702575.1 Sphaerochaetaceae bacterium | reverse complement strand
GACATTCTTTGATGTTCCGCTACAAGAAGATTATCTGCCTGCATTTTTGCTAGGATGGTAGAGACGAGGGAAAACAACTCTTTGTCCTTCGAATAATCAGCCTCAGTAAAGAAGTCGATGCGCTGTTCGCGCATCAGTTTATGACTAGTCTCCAAATCACCTTGCCTATGGACCGCGATGCTCTTACCGCCATTATTTTTTACTAGTTTCATACAAGGTACATCAGTTAGTCCATCACCAATATAGATCATGTTGGTAAAGGGAACTGGACGGCTGTTTTCAGGAGTATAATTGTTCAATTTCTTATCTTCAAAAACATCTAACACCCCTTTGTTGATCCTAAATAGAAATTGGGTCTTGGCAGTGTAATTGACTGAAAGCTTTGGCCATACAGCAACTTCATTCTCATCGTAAAGGTACTCACTTGCGTAGATCCGCTTAAAACGATTGCCGACTATCGATCCCTCAATAATCTCACGTAAACCTGAGGATATGATGTAGTGGTCAATGAGAAGACCAAGCTCTTGCCCCTTCTGTTCTATGTCCTCAAACCAAGAAACCACCCCAGGGAAAAACTCTAAGTTTGCCCCTAAAGCCACGAAGTCATCTCTTCTGATGGGTTGGCGGTGTCTTTTAGATTCATCGAGCATGAGTTTCATATAAGCAAGAATGCTATCCATCTCCTCTTCTTGGGCCAAGGCATTGGCCTTAGCCCAGAAGGAAGCGACTTCCATACCTAACTTGGGGATGAATGTATACTCCTGCATGTCTTTGGTAGTGAGTGTCTTGTCGAAATCATACATAATGGCAATAGTTGGTTTCTGTTGCATAGCTTCGATTATATCATGGAAAGGAATGTTATTTAAACTGTTTATACGGTTGACTAGTCAACTAATCTTCTGTATATCTAGCCTATGGAAGATCAAAATATCGGTCGTCTCATTGCGATATTGCACAGACAAAGCCAAATATTTACAAATAAGGCCCTCAAGGAATTCTCCCTGACAAGCGCTGAATACCCTTCTCTTTTAGCCTTGTACCATCGAGAGGGACAAACTCAAGACGAACTTTCCTCTTATCTCTATATCGATAAGGCTGCAATTACGCGAATAATTAAATCACTCGTCGCTAAAGGCTTTGTTATAAAAAAGCAAGATCTTCAGGACCGACGGTGCAACCGTATCTTCCTAACAGAAAAAGCCAAACAGAAACAAGAAGATATTCACAAACGGGTCGTACAGTGGAACGCATTTATTACAGAAAGCCTTGATGGAGAGGCCTATTTGAACACCTACAACGCTTTACAAAAGATGGTAAACCAGGTACTTCAAATAGATAAGGCTCAAACTTAGGAGTTACTATAATCATGGAGAAAAAGAACCCTTTAGGGGAAAAGAAAATATCAAAATTATTAATACAATTTTCCGTACCAGCTATTGTTGGCATGATGGCCAACGCTCTCTACAACATTGTCGACCGCATTTTTATCGGCAATAAGGCTGGCCTTGGAGCTACTGGCATTGCAGCCATCACAGTCTCGTTCCCTATTATGATCATCCTGATAGCCTTGGGTTTGCTCTTTGGTATTGGAGGGGCGACCCTCTTTGCTATAAAGCTGGGACAAAAGAAAGAAGAAGAGGCTGAAAAAGCTATGGG
>JAQVOO010000091.1 GCA_028702575.1 Sphaerochaetaceae bacterium | reverse complement strand
CCCGTCACGAACAAGTAGCTGAGATTTCTCGTTCTCTTAAAGCATTGTCCCGAGAATTACAGATACCCATCGTAGCCCTTTCGCAGGTGTCGCGTGATGCTGAAGGAAAAGAACCTAACCTTGCCAACCTTCGTGATTCAGGCTCAGTTGAGCAGGATGCTGATGTTGTTATTTTATTACATCGTGATCGCTTAGCCGATATGACCGATCATACTAGTAAAGGTTCGAATGGATCTGGTGGTCCGCCCCAAATGGTACAAGGATTTCCCGTACAAGAGACCAAAGTGATCTTAGCAAAACAGAGAAACGGAGAAACCGGAATTATCACGATGGGATTTCAGAACCAGTTAGTCAGGTTTGTTGAAATGGACCGTGGATCAATTTCCTGAAAAGAGGAACCGAACATCTCCAATTACCACAAAAATCATCAATAAGAGTAAAAATATCACCCCAACTGACTGAAAACGGACATACATCTTAAGAGAAACACTCTTGCCTCTGATGATCTCCAATAAACTCAAGAGAATTGCTCCGCCATCTAACCCTGGAATCGGTAGCAAATTAGCCACAGCTAAGGAAATACTTACCATTGCTAAAAGATGAAGGATAGACCGTAAACCGGCTGTGCGGGACTCTCCGATGATATAAGAGATGCGCAGAGGTCCAGCTACAACATCATCTAAGGCAAACATACCACTAAATAATTTAGGTAGTAGCAAAAGAGTATCTCTAGCCCCTTTGCTGGTTTGTGAAACAGAGGCGAGTAGCGCTTTGTGCAACGGTAATCCGGCCTCTCTTTTTATTTCACGGGCGAAGGTAAATCCTAAAGATATTTGCCCTTGCGCTGTTTGTTCAGGATGGAAGGTGATCTCTTCTTGTCTTCCTCCAGGACGTTCAACTACCAAGGTAATAACTGTTGGATTATCGGAGAGGGCTTCCACTACATCGAGAGTATTGTTACTTATCTTCCCTTGTACCATCACTATCCGATCTCGCTCTTTGAGGCCTGCAATTGACTCGGGAGAGAGTGGTTTTACCGATCCAATGATCGGAGGTACATAGGCACTAATGCCAAAGAGGGTCCTCTGTGATGACTCATCGTAGAATCCGCTAAACTCTTTTGTAAAGCGTCGCCCATCTCTCAAAAGGGTGAAGCGGGTTAAATCTTGGGGCTTTTTATCAAATAATTTATTTTGAATATCAAAGAAGTCATCTACTTTTTCACCATCGATTTCTAAAATTATATCACCAGTTTTGAGACCAGCATCCTGAGCAGCATTTGGATGATCTGCTTTAATATTAAATGTTTGAGGGTAATCAGCGGAGACTGCTATTTGATTTGGATCGGCATACGTATTGTAGGAAAGTAAAAAGAAAGGAATAAAAATAATAGCGGCGAACAAAAGATTGAAAACGGGTCCTGCTACATATGTTAAAATCCGTTTAAAAGGATGTACGGCAAATAAAGAACCCTCTTCAGCATTAACAAAAGCAGGTTCCCCTTTTTCAAGTGAACGACGCAGATCCTCTGTTCCTTTGAGTTTACAATAGCCGCCTAGGGGGAAGATATTTATCCGTATTTCTGTGTGTTGCAAACGCCATCGTTTGATTGCTTTGCCCCAACCAATGGCAAAGACCTCAACTTTTATCCCAACTGCGCGGGCAACGAGAAAATGGCCAGTTTCATGAACCGTGATCATGAGTGCAATACTTAAAAATCCAATTAGCATCGACAAAAACTCTTGCACTACATCAACCTCTTAAAAACTTGTTGCGCTAGATGGCGAACATGAGAATCGATGCTGAAAACATCAGTTATAGTATGATAAGGTGTGCTCCAATCATGAGCTAAGACCTCTTCAACCAACTGGGCGATCTGTAAAAATGAGAGGTTGCCAGCTAGAAATTGCTCCACGGCAAATTCGTTAGCTCCGTTATAGGCAATAGGGTAGCCTCCTCGCAATGCTATACATGCAAAAGCGTGTTTTAATAATGGGAATTTTTCTAAATCGGGTTGTTCAAAAGTGAGAGTTAGATGAGAAAAATCGAGGGGCTCTACCACGGCCTGTAATGGTATAGTTTGATCCGCTAAGGCGGCCATAATTGGTAAAGTCATATCGGGTGGTGAAAGTTGTGCATACAGAGCACCATGGTGCATCCGTATGAGGGAGTGAACAATACTTTGCGGATGGATTACCACTTCAATATTAGTAGGGGGAAACTCAAATAGATAGACCGCCTCAATTACCTCCAAACCTTTATTAGCTAGTGTAGCACTATCAATGGAGATTTTAGCCCCCATTTCCCAGGTCGGATGGGCTAAAGCCATGTCAACCGTGATATCGACCATTTTAGAAGCTGGTAAGGTGCGAAAAGGCCCCCCAGAGGCCGTAATAACTAGAGATTCGATCTGGTCTACACCAAAAGCTTGCAAAAGGGCATGGAGAGTGGCGTGTTCACTATCGACAGGAATAATATGTACCCCTTTGGACCGGGCATATGAAAAGAGAAATTCTCCAGCCATAACGATGCTCTCTTTATTAGAGAGGGCCACATCTTTATGACTTTCTAACGCAGCTAGAGTAGGGGCCAAACCACTTGAACCAGAAATTGCATTTAAGACAATATCGGCTTCAGTGTCCTTAATCATGGTAATAAGACCCTGACTTCCTTTATACACAAGTGTCCCATCACCAAATAATGTCTGGTCATGGTTAGCCTCATTTGAGATGCAGACTCTCTTACAGTTCCATTGCTGAGCAACCTGGGCTAGTTTGGATGTGGCACTATGTGCGCTAAGGGCGACAACTTCAAAAAGATCACTTACGGTTGCTAGAGCTTGGAGTGCCGTCGTACCGATACTTCCAGTACATCCAAGGATGATAACAGATCTTTTTGATTTTGCTTGCATCTTTAATCCATCCAATTACGAGCAGAGTATAATGAAAAGAACAAAGAAAGGAACGCTCGCAAGTAACGAATCGATTGAATCTAGAATTCCCCCGCGACCTAAAATAATTTTTCCAGAATCTTTGACCTTAGCCCCCCGTTTAAATACGGATTCAATGAGATCACCGAAATTACTTATTATTGCAATAACAGATCCAATTAATAAGGCTTCAATCTTGGTGAAAATAACTTGCATGGGAGGAATGAAAGTTACATAAAGATAGCTGATGAGTACAGCCACAAGCAGGCCCCCTAAAAAACCAGCAATGCTCTTATTCGGGCTCACAGCTAAAATATTACGGTTCTTTTTCCCAAACAGCATTCCGAAGATATAGGCAAAAGTGTCATTACCAAAAACAATAAGAAACAGCATCAACAGTAACAACGTGCTTTGGTCAAAAAAGAGGATCCGTATGAGAAATACCGAAAGAAATCCAGGATAGAAAAGTAATAAAAGGCTACGACTGATACGATCAAAGGTAGTGGAAAAATTATCTTTCACCCCAATAAAGATCTCCTTTGAAAATCCTAGTAAGACGAGTAAAACTATCGTTATATCGAGCAAGGGAATCTCAGGTAAAAATGCTAATTCAACATATTGTGCCGCAGGGAGAAGTATGGGGATCCAAGTTGGAATCATGGGCTTCTCGCCAATATGAAACAGCATCTCGCGCATTTCATAACTGCCACACAAGATAGCTAATAGCGTTAACAGAGTAAATCCTAAATGATGATAGTGAGGGAGAAAGAAAATTAAGCTAAAGAGAAGGGGAATAGCGGTACAGGTAAGTAATAGTCGTTTTCCAAAACTAGTCATATGTTACTCTCCCAAACCGCCTTGCTCGGTGGGCGAAATCATCACAAGCAGTTTTAAAATCATTTGCTCCCCAATCGGGCCAAAGTGAATCATAAAAAGCAAATTCGGCATAAGCCGCATCCCACAACATAAAATTACTCAATCGTTTTTCGCCGCCTGAGCGAATTATAAGGTCGACAGGGGGGATGAAAGAGAGGTCAAGATTTGCCCTAATAACCTCTTCGGTTATTACCTGGGACGAATCTCGAGTAACTAACCATTTATTTACCGAACGTACTATTTCATCGTGACCACCGTGATTGATGGCCAGAGAAACAATGATCTGATCAAATTGAGCCGTTGCTTCTTCGGTCACTTTAATAGCGTCATAAGCTTTCTTTGTGAGTTTGCTAGAGTCTCCCCGCAGTAAAACACGAGCTCCAATGCGCTTATAAAAATCTATCTCACTATAGAGTCGGGTCGCGAGTAAATTCATAAGATACGCAACCTCTTTTTCGGGTCGTTGCCAGTTTTCAGTTGAGAAAACGTAATAGGTGAGATAGGGGATTTTTAAGCGGGCAGCTTCACTGGTGACCCGCTTAGCAGCTTTTACCCCTTCATAGTGCCCCGCAGTACGGGGAAGTGAGCGTTTAGTCGCCCACCGACCATTCCCATCCATAATGATGCCAACATGGTTGGGATAGTGTCCGCTTGTTTGGGGTGAAGATTCTATATCCACACTCAAATTTCCAATATCTCTTTCTCTTTATCGGCTGCAATTTCATTAATTTCAGCAATGTAAGAGTCAGTCAATTTTTGGACTTGATTTTCTAAATCCTTTTGCACATCCTCAGAGATATCGCCAGCTTTCTCCGACTTTTTAATTTCATCAATTGCTTCACGGCGCACATTACGGATGGCTACCCGGCTTTGTTCGGCAATGTTTTTTGCATTCTTGGCTAAATCTTTGCGTCTTTCTTCCGTTAAAGGAGGAAAATTAATCCGTAATAACTTACCATCATTATTTGGATTTAAAGAGAGCTCAGATTTTAAAATTGCTCTTTCAATAGGAGCTAGCAGTGTTTTATCCCAGGGTTGAATTACCACTAAGCGTGCTTCTGGAACAGAAATACTAGCAACTTGAGAAAGGGGTGTTTCTTGACCATAATATTCGACTTTAATCTTATCGAACAATGCCGCAGAGGCACGTCCAGTCCGTAAGAGGTTAAACTCTTGATTCAGGGCGCTGACACTTTTTTTCATTTTGGATTCACAAGTATCCAATACCGATTGCATAATCTACCTCCAGAAACAGACCGCTATGCAGCGGTCTGTAATTCAATCTTTATTCTTCCGAACCTACACGATAATAGGTATAGTCACTAATAGTAAGTTTAGCACCCACTTCCTTCGAAAGGTTAGCAAGTACCTTTTCGACCGACTGGGAGTCGTCTTTTACAAAAGGTTGTTGTAAAAAGCAGATTTCACTGAAGTGTTTAGCTAATTTTCCCTGCACAATATTTGGCACAACTTTAGCGGGTTTCCCCAAAGCTAAGGTTTGATTGGTAAAGATTTCAGTCTGCTCTTCGACATAGGCTGCATCAACTTGGTCCTGGCTGAGATAGAGCGGAGAGAATGCTGCGACGTGCATTGCACAATCGAAAGCAAACTCTTGCACTGCAGGGAGTTTTAAAGCTTCTGCCTTGTCAGATTTTAGGGTCACTAAGACCGCTAACGAACCCTCTCCATGCACATATTCACTCATCATGGAAAGCTCATCTATGGTGAACAACTTAAAGCGTTTGAGTGACATGTTCTCTTTAATCATGGTAATTAAATTGAGAACTTTGGCTTCGAGTTCAGGTACAATTTCAGTATATCCATGACTAATGATATCCTGACAAAGCTCTCCACCCAAAGCAATGAAATCTTTGTTGCGAGCTACAAAATCAGTCTCACAAGCCATTTCGAGGATAACAGCCTTGTTGTCCTGTATCAATGTAAAAGCACGCCCATTATTTGTTGCTCTTCCAGCCCGTTTTGCAACTGCAGCTAGCCCCATCTCTTTTAAGATTTTTTCAGCTTTAGCAAAGTCTCCCTTTGCTTCCACCAAGGCTTTTTTACAATCCATCATACCAGCGTTGGTGGCGTCGCGTAGTTTTTTTACGATATCAGCAGTAATTTCCACGTATTTCTCCTTGTTAGTTTTAATTAGTCCTTGTAGAGGATTTCCTCATCGACTTCAATGCCGCCTTCAGTTACTTTAACAGCTTTTACTTTAGGAACTTCTTCTTCGGCATCTTTTGTTTCTTCGACGGTAACTTCAAATTTGGTAAAATCGGTGGTTTCATCGTCGGTAGCGAAGACAACTTCTTCTTCCTCTTCAGATGCTACAGGTGCGGCTTCCTCTTCTTGTGGAGCTGGTTCTAACTCAGGGAGGGTTTCGATAATTTCGATTCCAACTTCATTGTCAGCATCAAGGACAGCATTGGCAATAATTTCAACAAATAAGGAGATTGCACGAATGGCATCATCATTACCTGGAATAGGATAAGTAATATTGGTGGGGTCACAGTTAGTATCGACAACGGCAATAACAGGAATACCTAATCGAGTTGCTTCTGCCACTGCAATTGCTTCCTTCTTGGTATCGATAATAAAAATTGCGCCCGGCAGCTCTTTCATCTCTTTAATACCACCAAGGTTTTTTTCTAGTTTGGCTTTTTCCTTGAGGTGCAGAGCAATTTCTTTCTTTGTGTAACTTTCGAATGTACCATCAACTTCTTCTTTTTCTAATTTTTTGAGACGATTGATAGACTTCTTAATGGTAGTGAAGTTGGTCAACATCCCACCTAACCAACGGTTATTGATATAGGGCATGCCACAACGTTTTGCTTCACTTTCGATAGTTTGTTGTGCTTGTTTTTTTGTTCCGACGAACAAAATCGATTTTCCTTGCTTTACTTGAGCGCGAACAGCATCGTATGCTTCAACAATGCAGGCACTAGTTTTTTGCAAGTCAATGATGTGAATCCCATTTCGTTCTGAAAAAATGAAGCGGGCCATCTTTGGATTCCATCTTTTGGTTTGGTGACCAAAATGTACGCCTGATTCAAGCAGGCTTTTCATGGTAACTACGGACACAATTCCTCCTGTGACGATTTACTCCTCTCTAAAAGAGTAATAAACCATCCCCTTCGCTATTTCTCACCCTAAGGTGGATATTCCGAGTTTAACTCGGTTCAGTTAATATGGCAGAAATTGCCTGTATTGGCAACCCCACCACAGTGGTATAATCACCTTGAACATCAATAATAAAAGCATTTGCGTACCCTTGGATCCGATAAGAACCTGCAGCCCCGAGCCAATCGTTGGTAGTTATATAGTGCTCTATTTCCTCTGTTTCAAGAGGACGAAATGTTACCAACGTTTCATCACTACCATGAAAATAACGTTCTGGATGCGATTTTGAAGGAGGGAGCCAAAGAGCAAAACCAGAAAAAACTGAGTGCGTTTTTCCTGCTAATAAGGCCATATGAGATTTGGCCTCATCTGCATGTTTGGCTTTACCAATCAGAGTCCCCTCAAAACCGACCAGGGTATCGGCCGCGAGAATCGGTACAGAAGCGGGACCATGGGTGTTTAAAAATACTTCTAACTTTTTAAGAGCGAGGTGTTCGACCACCTCCTTGCCAGCGATGAGGCCATGGTATTCATCACTATGGGTAGGAATGGCCGTTACCGAGCACCCACAGGCTTCTAGGAGCTCTTTTCTGGCTAGAGACTGGGACGCTAGGATGAGTACAGGGAGTAAGGTAGAAAAATAGGTATCAGGTGTGGGAATCTGGTACGCCAAGGGTTACCTCCAAATCGTGAATTTCCTCATGTAAGGCAAACCACTGTTCTTCCATTTGCGTATGTTCTTTTTCAAGTCGAGTTTTTTTTGTGATAAGCGCTGTAATTCGGTTACTATCGATATAGTTATGTTCTAAAGCCATCTCCTCAATCACGGCAGAGATAGTTTCCTGTTTTTTATCGATCTTAGTCAAAAGTTCTTCAGCCTCTTTCTGGAGATTTCTATAGCGGTTTTTTAAGCGATTAGTTTCTTTCCAATTAGAACTAGAGGCATCAGACTTCAATTGCGGTGGTACTCTCTCTTGTTCTGTTTGTGTAGGCTCAAAAGCCTCCTTTTGTTCAAGCTTCCAAGAGAAATAAGAATAGTCCCCTTCAAATAACTCAGGGGGGTCTTCACTTAAATAGAGGATTCGATTAGCAA
>JAQVOO010000090.1 GCA_028702575.1 Sphaerochaetaceae bacterium | reverse complement strand
ACATGGATTCGAAGTATATGAAATTTCTTGAATTTCAAAAAATTACGACTGATATGTTACATGCTATTCATGAAATACTCACGAAAAACAATATTGAGTATCAATTAGCATATGGGTCGTTATTGGGAATGATAAGGGATAAACAGCCTATTCCATGGGATTATGATGCAGATATTTTTATTCACTATAGAGATTGGCAAGCAGTAAGTGATGTTTTAGAAGAACATTTAGATCCTAAATATTATGTATATTCTCCAAAAACAGATAGAAAATGTCGCAATACTTTTGTGAGAGTATCCAAGCAAGGTTTTGATAGTTCAGTCTTACACGTCGATATCTTTATCTTAATTGGTGCTCCCGAAAAAGAAAAGCAACATAAAAGGTTTTCAAGAAAAATTGACAGAGTCAATAAGATTCTTTTCCATAAATTTGCCGACCCTGCCGTAGCATCATTTTGGAGCAACTCTTCTTATAGACTCCACCGACTCTACAAAGCTTTATGTTCACTGGTGCCTTTAAAACTCATACATGCTAGGTATCATCAACTCTGCAGGCGGTATAACGTGGAAGAGACAGGGTACTATACAGGAGCTGCCTTCTTTACCGAGTCATCGTTGCGATTTCCGAAACACCTCATTGACGATGTTATTAACATTAACATCAACGGGAATGAATATTGTATACCTAGAGAATACGATACGTTATTAACTCTCATTTACGGGGATTACATGGAGTATCCTGAGATGAATTTACGGCTTAAAGAGGTTTTTAAAAGTCTTAATAATATCAACTATTCTATGAAATTAATGAGTGCTTCCATCCCGTTTTATTAATTTCATATACTTCTAATGTTAGTATTTATGTGATCTTCTTGGGGTTCCTGATAATTCCCTTATTTTAGAAGGGGCTGCCCCCAGTTCTTTGCGAATCGTTTTATTGAAGTGATTTATATCGGGAATACCAACTGCTTGGGCAATTGATTTAATAGCTAAAGATGAGTGGAGTAAAAGGAATTCGGCCTGCTGGCAACGTTTGCGCCTGATGTAGGTAGCAATGGTACAGCCGAAATGTTCTTTAAAAAGTTGAATGAGGTAGTTGTGTGAAACGCCTGAAAGATCAGCTAGTTCTTTAATAACTAGTGGCATACTATAATTTTGATTAATATGGCTAACTACAATTTGAACGCTAGAGGGGAGCGTGTTTGGCAAAGTCTCCCTATAGATGTCGGCATCGGCGATGTTAAACAGAAGATTCCAGAGGCAGACTTGCGCTTTTAAAGGGTTACTGCGGTAGACACTCCCTATTAATTCCATATCTCTGACAATCGCATCGAAACGTTCAAAAGGGCCATTCATGATAGGAAATTGACAATCATACGGTGTTGAGGGGGACTGGGTAGTTACTTGTTGAGACGATTCACTGGGAATGAAATGGACGTAGTAGTGGGGGGCATGGTCGGGGAACTCCCACTCCAATGGGGTGTTGGGTGGCGTTAGACTTGCCATTCCCGATCCAATTTCGAATTCATTTTCTTGTAAGCGCAATTTTCCCGAATAAAAATAGATGTGTAGCCCCCACACCTCGTGCATAAGAAATTGTTGCTTGCGGAGGTGGCCATGCAGGCTTAATCCGGCTTGGATTATAGTTGGTAATCCCCCTAAGTGTATCGTTATAGACATAGTGTGATATTATACCAGTTAATGCAAAAATTCAACTGTTGACGTCCGCATTGCAGGATCTTACTATTAGGATACAAACGAAGGAGGAAAGTATGCCCCTTTATGAAAATCGAATAAATGCCGTAAACACTGTACCCTTAGACGAACGTCTACTCGCGAGTGTGCAGGTAGGCAATGATATTATCGCAGGATCAATCTTGGATTCCTTACTGGCTAAGAAGTCTAACGAGACCCGAGTTCTCGCTCTCGATGGTTGGTATGGAGTAGATTTTTCTAGTTTAGTGACCCTTTTAGAGCAGGTGGCAAAAAGACGAGGTCTTTCTCTTGAACGAATAGCGACTGCTTCTCTTTTTAAAACTTCTGAAGAAATAGCTACCTATACTCAAAAATTTGTTACTGATGATCCTAGTTTTGGTTGGGTTAATAGCGAAGGGGTGTTAACAGATCTACTGAATCCAGTTGCTGTTACACAATTGAAGAATTACCAAAGCTCCAACGATATATTATTGGTTTATGGGCCAGGTGCTTGTGTGCCTGAATTGGCAGATCTCTATGATTTAGTGGTGTATGCCGACTTTACTATGCAACCGATGCTTTGGCAAATGTGGGATGGAAAGCTAATTCCGTTTGGGAAAACTGAAGCTGACGCGAACTATGCTTGGAAACGTTATTATTACAACGATTTTTACCTATTGTATCGGCAGAAAAAATTTGTTTTTACTAAGATGGATCTTTATATTGATGCTGTCATAGCCGATGAATTGAAAATGATGGGGGTGGAGGCTTATCAGGCGATGATTGATGAGATGGTCCGCTATCCTATTAAACAGGTCAAGATTATGCAACCAGGTCCTTGGGGTGCTTATCGTTATAAAGATTTATGGCCGATTGAAGGGCTTGAATGTAACGCTTGGAATGAATTAGCTGGTATTGAATTAAGCATCTTGATTGATATTGGAGCAGAAAAGCTCATCAACATCCCAACTCAGAACATTATGCAGCGCCCTGAAGAATTGGTCGGTGAGTATGTCAATAAGACCTATCCAGATCTTTTTCCGCTACAGGTTTGGTTAGACGATGGCTATTTCCCCGAACCGGTACCTTGGGAACGCTCTAGTATGCCAATTCACAACCATCCCAGTACACAGTATGTCCAACAACACTTTAATGAACCTCTAGGACGCTATGAAACCTACTATATCGTTGAATCTTATAAAGGTTCCTCGACCTGGATGGGGTATAAAGAGAGTGCGGATCTAGAGGAGTGGGAGCGCCTTTGCCGTGAGTCAGAAAATTTAAAAGTCATCCCCAACTGGCAAGACTTTATTAAACGTTGGGACACGAATGTCGGAGATCTCTTTTTGATTCCACCGGGGACAACCCATGGTCACGGAGGCAATCAGATGATATTGGAAATGGATACAGGCCCCAGTGTGGCTGGTACCGAATATTCATTCTTTACCTATGATTTTGCTCGTAACACATGGGATGACCAAAGTAAGACCATGACTGCTAAACCGATGCGCATGCACTTGGAACACTCTTTCGATAACCAGAAATGGATTAGGGAGAGTCGAGTGCTCAGCCATCACCGTTCACGACCGATTGCCGTTGACGGGGATGGGAAGTTTAGAAAAGATCAGTATGAAACCATAGCTGAGATGCCTTTTCATATTGAACGGATCTTTATGGAAGAAAAAGCGGATGGCGATACCGATGGTCGCTTTATGCAAATAGTTACCCTCACTGAAGGGGAACGAGTTACCATAGTAAGTAAGGCTGATCCTAATCGCAAAACTACTATCGAGCGCTTACAAGCCTGTATTATTCCCGCCAGCTTTGGTGAACATACCTATATTAATGAGTCAGGAAAACACGCTATGGTTGTTATTTTACGGTTAAAGAAAGGCTAGGTATGGCAAGTTTTTAAGATGCAGGAAGTCTGTCATAGTGCAGATTAATTGATGGAGGAGGAATTACATGAAAAAAGTATTACAGGTACTTTTAGTTTTAACGATGGTGCTTGTACTTGGTGGGCAAGTATTTGCCGCCGCACAAGCAGAGACTGGTAGGCCAAAGGTGGCCGGGGTGGTTTTTCAAGAAGATCAGTTCATGAAGTTGTTGCAACTCGGTTATAAAGATACCGCTGAAAAAGCTGGGTTTGATTTTTATCCAGGAAATACCAACGGTGATGCAGCAAAAGAAGCTGAGTTTTTGAATACCTATGTAACACAAGGTTATAAAGGGGTGGCGATTTCTCCAATTAGTGAAGAGGCTTCTTTAAAAGTGCTCACTGATGCAGCCAATAAAGGGCTCTTAATTGGGATTTCTAACCATGAATTTAACCTTCCATTCCTAACAGGTGCTTTTACTTCAGATAACTACAACCTTGGTTCAACTGTGGGTAAAGCAGCTGCGAAGTATATTAAAGAAAATTTGGGCGGAAAAGCAACAATTGCAATTGTGCAGTTTAAAACGCTTCTTCCTGAACAATCTGGTGCTCGTAGTAAAGGATTCATAGATCAGGTTAAAGATCTACCAGGAGTCAAAATTGTAACAGACCAAGATGCTTGGATGCAGGATAAAGCCATCACTATTGCTGGTGATATTATTACCGCTCATAGCGATGTAAACCTTATTTTTGCCGCTAATGAAGGTGGTACAATAGGCTCGACTATGGCTGTAAAGAATGCTGGAAAAGCAGGCAAAATCGCAGTTTTCGGTTTCGATGGAAGTGAGCAAATAGTGCAACTTCTCAAAGATCCCGCCAATGTATTACAAGCTGCTATTGCTCAAGACCCTTACAATATTGGGGTGAAGACCATGGAATCTGTGGTGAAAGCGGTCAAGGGTGAAGATTACAGTAGCACGAAGGGGCAATCTTTTATCGTGCCTGGTATTCTCTTAGAGCGGGCCAACCCTGCTGGTTTGGATGCATTCCTGGCTGACTTAAAGTCAAAGATGTAGATTCAAATTTATTATCTTGAGATTGTAAGAATTTAGGAAAATGAGGTGAAGCTTGGAGTATTCTCTGGGCTTCACCGCTCCTATGTTATAACAGACATGGAAATTGAGGTGAGCATGAGCGTATTGCGAACAAGCAATGTAACAAAAAGATTCCCTGGGACCGTTGCTCTAAAAGATGTTTCGATTTCATTTCAAAGTGGTAAGGTTAACGCCCTTGTTGGAAAGAATGGTTCTGGAAAATCTACTTTGATGAAAGTTATCAACGGCGCCTATAATGATTTTGAAGGATCATTGTACATAGATGATCAAGAGTTTCGATATCAACATCCCAAACAAGCTTTTGAAGCTGGAATTGCCACGGTGTACCAAGAGATGAGTCTTATTCCTGGCCTTTCGGTGGCTGAGAATATTTTGCTGGGGCGGTATCGGAAAAATGGCCCATTTATAGATTGGAAAGCAACCTATCAGGATGCTCAGGATGTATTAGATGATATGGGGATCACCTTACCGGTCAAAGAGATGGTGGCCCACTTGTCAGTATGGCAATGTCAGGTGATTGAAATTGCCAAAGCGATGAGTGCCAACCCAAAGGTGCTAATCCTTGATGAACCCACTTCAGCTTTAGCCCAAAGTGAAACTGAGATGCTCTTCGCCCTAATTCGGCGTTTAGTAAAAAAAGATGTGATTGTTATCTATATTTCTCACCGCTTACAAGAGTTGTGGGAAATTGCAGATACCTGCTCAGTACTCCGAGATGGCAAGTATGTAGGAACTATTGAAATGGAAGGGGCTAAACATGCCGATCTCTTATCACTCATGTTTGGCGATTTACAATTAAAGGAGCGGCCTGCTGATGTGGTCGCACTTGATGAAGTAGTTCTCGAAGTTAAAGATTTTAATCGTGAACCAAAGTTCATGGATATCAATTTCAAGCTCTATAAGGGTGAAGTTTTAGGTATTGCTGGTATGTTGGGAGCTGGGCGGACTGAATTGCTTCGGGCTATCTTTGGTGCCGACAAACCAGATTCTGGTGCAATTTTTATTGATGGTGAGGTAGTGACAAATCCTTCTCCTGTGTTAATGAAGAATAAAGGGATTGCTTTTGTTCCTGAAGATCGTAAACAACAGGGGTTAGTCCAAATCCTTTCGATAAAAAGTAATTTGAATCATTCAAGCCTCGACCTTATTTCAAATGGTATGTTTGTTGATGCCAAGAAAGAGACTGATTTTTGTCGCCGTCAGATTAAAGACTTAGATATAAATGTGCCAGGAGAAGAGTTTCCGATGACCAGCCTCTCAGGTGGGAATCAGCAGAAGGTAGTAGTTGGTAAGTGGTTAAATATTGATCCCAAAATTGTTATTTTTGATGAACCTTCACGCGGGATTGATGTAAACGCTAAACAACAAATATTTCAGATAATTTGGGATTTATCACGTCATGGATTGAGTTCAATTGTAGTCTCCTCTGAGTTAGAGGAGTTACTTGAGATCTGTAACCGAATAATAATAATGAAGGACGGCCGGTTTGTCGATGAAGTAAACCCCGACGACTTATCAGTCAATGAATTGTACGCACTTAGCATGGGAGGCAATTGATTATGGAGAAAGTTCAACTTAGGGATAGAGCTGACCGCATATCCCAAATATCAAAACGTTACATGATGGAAATTATTCTGATAATTATCGTCGTAGTGCTTATTGTAACTGCACCAGGATTTTTCACTCTCGGTAATATTCTCAATATTTTTAGAAACGTAGCGATTACCGGTGTTATCTCATTTGCTATGACGATGGTGATTATCGGGGGAGAAATTGACCTTTCGGTTGGCTCTTCAATTGCCCTTTCTGCCGTTATTACCTCTACCGTAACGGGGAAGTTAGCCGCTACAGGACGCATGTCGATGGATTCGGCTGTGTGGATTGCGATGTTGATTGCTTTGCTTGTAGGAGCCTGTATTGGCCTGTTCAATGGGTTTATCAGAACTAAGTACAATATTCCTTCTTTCATTGCTACCTTAGCCATGCTCAATGTGCTCTATGGTGTTGCGGCAATTATCTCGAAAGGATTTCCTGTTACAACGCTGCCCAACTGGTATAACTGGATTGGGGCCGGACGGTTTTTTAACTTGATTCCGGTTCCTGCTTTATGGCTGGCCATAGCTTTTATCTTCGTCTATATAATTATGAATAAGACTACCCTTGGCCGTGAGATTTATGCCGTGGGGGGCAACCCTGAAGCAGCGCGCCTTTCCGGAATTAACGTAAAGTTTGTAAAAATTATTATTTTGATGATAGTCCAAATATTCGCAGCCTTTTCTGGTATTATCCTTTCAGCCCAGGTGATGTCTGGTTCTTCAACCTTCGGACGGGGCTATGAAATGGAAGTCATTGCCGCAGTAATTATTGGAGGAACCAGCTTAAGTGGTGGTATTGGTAAAGCATGGGGAACCCTCATTGGAATTATCTTTATGGGCGTAATTAATAATGGGATGACCCTCTTTGGCGTTGGTGACTTTGAAAAATATGTAGTACGTGGATTATTGATCCTCGGTGCCGTAATGCTCAACACCATTCAGCTACAGAGCCTCCAGAAGGTAAAACAGTAGATTATTAGCAATGATCAAGAGAGAGAAGCCCTAAAAGTTCACAAGGTTTGGGTGGAGAACATTGTTCTAGGTAGGATTTGATACGATGCTGAATGCACGCTCTTCTTCTGTAATCTCCTTTCTTTTGTAAGTATAAAGTCGTCTCTACCGGGCAAAGGAGTACTAGGTGCTAACCCAAAAAGATACTACGTATGCCATAATACATGCTCTTGTGGTTACCCCTGAAACTTTACTGGTGGATGCTACCATAGTGGTGAGACAGGGGAAAATTGCGTATGTTGGTCAACATAAGGATGCGGTAACGAAAGATCTTAAACTGTATGATGCCAAGGGCAAACTTGTTGGCCCAGGTCTCATTGATATGCATATCCACGGTGCTGGTACCTTTGACTCAACAAGGGGCAATATTCAGGAAAATCTTGAAGGACTTGCATTGTTCTTACAGCAGAAGGGGATCACCTCCTTCCAGTTGGCCATTGTCATGGATTTGGACTTGTTATTTCAAATAAGAGAGGCCTTAGAAAAGAGCTCTTTTCTGGCCTCCCACTTACTTGGCATCTATGCCGAAGGCCCCTTTATTGCACCAAAGAGGAGGGGAGGCATCCCACTAATGAATATCAGAGCCTTTGAAAGGGAGTATCTCGATGCAATTCTTGCTATCGAATTTGACGGTGTTCCTTTAGTCCATACTATGACTATTGCTCCTGAATTGGCTGGTAGTGAAGAACTTTCTTCCATTCTGAAAGAGCACAACGTCGTGGTGGCTTATGGACATAGTGATTGTTCCCTAGAGAGT
>JAQVOO010000089.1:6888-8085 GCA_028702575.1 Sphaerochaetaceae bacterium | reverse complement strand
TCCGACGACTAGCGCCGGACGTTATTCACATCAAGTCTTCCCCTGTCACCTCGCGGCATATACTCTCCAGTATATACCTAAAAACGTTAGCTTTCACTTTCGTTCGTGAATTGACTTGGAAGCCCTTGCACCTCCATAAGATTCACATCTTACAGTTTGCAATTGCTTGCAATACTTCTCTCTTTCCTTCGCTTATCAATGTCATAAATCAGGTCGCTTTTCTCCTTGCGGAGAAGGCGATTTTGGCTCGTGGCCAAGCACCTTTTCGTAGCGTGCTCAACTAAGATACATTATTCAAAACTTAGTGTCAAGGGTGACACCCTCATTTTTGCCATTCAGTACCTTTTTGAAATTCCCAAACTCACTGTTGTGAATAGGCCATTCAAGCAAGCCGAGCTGGATACTACCTGTTTTCTGTAATCTCGTCTAGAGGTTTTTTAAAGTTTTCATGAAATAAAAAAAAGAGTGCAGTAATATGGGAACTAGAGGGTGATTAGGATCGCTATTTTTATACTGGTAACCTCCTAATCATTGCATAAGCAACAAAGTGATTTTTATTAATCACGACTTTGCCCAGTCACAGGAAATATTTTATACAACCATTTTGATTATACTAGGCAAAAGGGGCGACAAAATATCTATATTATTGTAATCTCCCCTTGTCTAAAATCATTAAAAAAGAGGAAGAATTATGAACCTAGTGTTTCTTGGACCTCCGGGAGCTGGAAAAGGGACAATTGCCAAAAAAGCAAAGACAACATTACATATTCCCCACATCTCAACCGGAGATTTATTTCGTGCAGCTATAAAAAATGAGACCAAGCTTGGAAAACAAGTAAAATCACTAATTGCCTCAGGCGAACTTGTTCCTGACGACATTACCGTTGAAGTGGTCAAAGAACGATTGGCTGACAAAGATACCCAACAGGGATTTATTTTGGATGGTTTTCCACGTACCATAGTTCAAGCAGAAGCTCTAACACAACTTAAAAAAATAGACCATGTTGTTAACTTCCAACTTGCCCATGACGAAATTATTAAACGTCTTTCCGGACGTCGTATGTGTAAAAGCACAGGTAGAATCTACCATCTTATCTATGATCCACCCAAAATAGCCGGTATCGACGATGATACAGGCGAACCTCTCATTCAAAGAGAAGATGATAAAGAAGAAGCTATTATCCACCGAATTGAAGT
>JAQVOO010000089.1:0-6788 GCA_028702575.1 Sphaerochaetaceae bacterium | reverse complement strand
GTAGGAAATTGTTCCAATCCATCAACGAATACAGACTCAGCCTCTTGGTAGGAACCTTGTTGCATGAAGGCATCCCCACGGGACAGAATAGCATTAATGCGTTCTTCAGCAATTGCGGACGAAGAGGTGCAGCTCAAAACCATCAGACAGGCAATACTGGAGAGTAACAATACGATTCGATTGTAGCGACATTTGCTTTGTAGCATGCACGGTTTCCCTCAAATTCCATTTCTACCAAGGACTGTAGCTTCTATTTCACGTACTTGATCCCGATACAAATCGGTAATAGTCGTCCCATAATCGGCCATTAACTGAATCATATTACGTGGATTATCTTCTTCATCCTTTCCGTTGAGACGATCTCCCGCATCCCCTAACCCTGGTAATATATAGGCTTTCTCGTTTAATACGGGATCCATCCAAAGGGTATAAACTTGAGCACCTTCAATTGCCCTCACCACCCGTAAGGCACCCTTGAGTGCCGAAATCACAGTAATAAAGCGGATCGATTTTGGTTTAATCCCCTGCGACTCGATATACTTCACAATCGTAACTAACGATCCTCCAGTAGCATTCATAGGGTCGGCAAAGATCAAGTCTTTCCCATCTAGTTGTGACAAATCAAAAAATGAGCGCCCGAGGTCTAACAGATAATCCATGTTTTTTTCTACTTTAGTATCGTCCCGTTTAATCCTGAATAGTGCAAAAGGGGTTACAAAGTCATTCGAACTATATTCTTGAATTTCCTTACTAATTATCATCGAAGGGAGTAAAGCACCACGTAGCATGACACACATCACAGAGTTCTCAATTAAGGCATCTACATCAGGTATTTTGTGAATTGCATAATTTTGGACAGGAAATGTGACTGGAGTCTTGGTTACAATACTACGCTTTTTAGGCAGTGCCTTATCAGCATACACATGGGCAAACAATAACTCATAAGCACGTTGTACATAATAGAGAAATTCTGATTGGCTGGTATCTGGATTCCGCAACTTAGCAATCAACCGGGAAGCAGATCCATGCTGAATTTGCGGAGTCTCAAAAGAATAGACATGAATACCAGGTTCATCGGCAACGATACCTTTCAGATAGCGCCCTACCCGCTCAAATACTGGCGTTAACTCCGCCCTAGCTTTTGGCATGCTCTCTGCATTTAGCGTTCTGATGTTAGAAAATAAATTCATTGCTTCATCATACAAAACATGTGCTTGAGCAATACTGGTTTGATCGGATTTGGTTAGGTATCCATCTAGGTCCGTCGCGTGCAAAACTACTGTATTCATTGGTGCCTCTCCATAAAAATTGGAAGCGCGCAAATAGAGCCGCTCTGGAAATAGAGTGTACCGTATGGTTGTGTTTTCGGCAACGGTATCCAAGAATAAAAAAAACCGTCCTCCTAAAAGAACGGCTACATCTCCAGGGGGAATTGAACCCCCGTTGTCGGGATGAAAACCCGATGTCCTAACCACTAGACGATGGAGACTTGAAAAACGCATAGATTTGTACCATGACACAAGAAACTCGTCAAGAGGGTTTGCCTATTTATTGCAAGAATCGGTCAAAAACAAAGAAAAAATGGTCTTTTTTGCATTAAGATGGTCAAAACTCCCTAACTTTTCTTTTTCTGCTCAGACACCATCACGATAATCTAACAAAAATCTACTGGATTAACGTGCCCCCTTGAAGCCTCTTCTACTGAAAACACCTACCATAGAACGCTTGCTCAGCATTGCATTTTAGGCATCGGCTCACGTTATACCTAAGCCTCTCATAACAGTGGTAACTCTATGCAGAGTCTTTTGACTCCCCCACGTTAGTGATATCACGAGTACGATATAATTGAGATAAAGATTAGTAGTATACCAAAGGTTTCAAACTAGTAATCAGTTAGAAAATTTAAAGGTGATACTACAACACTCCTCACCTAGAGGTTTTCAAACTAGCGTAGGTGAAACGAACAGCTTCCTTGATGCAATCAATACACGGGTATAGCGCAACTCCTGTATCCATACCTTTGAGCTCTTTACACACACTGCTGCCAGTCTCTTCGACAAACCTATCAAAAAGTTCTTTTACCAGCGTATAGGTCTTTTCTTTACTTGGTTGGGTAGCATTTCCAGCACTGTTCACTAATGAAATTACGAGCACAGCACCACTAATAGCTCCGCACGTTCCATCATAGCCACCCATGCCTCCACCAAAACCTTCTGATAACCTAAATATAGTGTTCTCATCGAGGTCTAGAATATCAGAAAAAGCACATGCGACTGATTGTGCACAATTGTAACCCTGGCCATTCAATTGAACAGCACGTTGAACATATTTTTCTTGCATTAATATTACCTTCACTTCATATAACCAGAAATAGAAGAAAAGGACAATCACTTTAACCCCTAGAAATAGGCATCAACATTTGGCATCATAGACCAACAGGGGGATTTAGATGCCAGAATTACCAGAAGTTGAAACAATATGTAGAGATCTTAGAGCCAGCAACATAGTCGGAAAAACTATTGAAAATGTAATCGTATTATGGGAAAAAAGTATCACAAACCTACCTGCAAATCAGTTTACTAGGCAACTTTTGACTACTAGAATTACCACAATAACCAGAAGAGGGAAATATATTCACCTACTCTTAGATAGTGGCAAGAGCCTCTTAATTCATCTACGGATGACCGGGTCTTTAACCCTCCGAACTATTAATCAGAAAAAAGATCACCACGACCGAATCATCTTTCAGTTTGCCAACCAAGAACTAGTCTTTCACGACCCCAGGAAGTTTGGACGAATAATCCTTACTGTAAATCCCCAAATGTGGTTGGAGAAATTAGGCATTGAGCCATTGGGGAAAAACTTTACTGCTTCAGAGTTATATAGACGGATTCATTCTCGCAAAACACGTCTGAAGACCCTATTATTAGACCAGACCTTCATTGCCGGCATCGGCAATATTTATGCCGATGAAAGTCTATTCTTAGCCAAAATCCACCCCTGCAGAGGAGGAAATACCCTCTCTGAAGATGAAGTACGATCATTACACCATGCGATCCAACAAACGCTCACAAATGCTATAAGCAACCGAGGGACTTCATTAGGCAACGGTGAAGGTAACTTTGCTTCAGCGGGACAACGAGGCTTGCATGGCTCACAACTGCGTGTCTACCGCCGTACAGACCAACCGTGCTTCGGGTGCCAAACACCCATCGAGAAAATAAAGGTGAGCCAAAGATCGACCCACTTCTGCCCGCACTGCCAAACATAAAAAAACTCCCTGACTTGCAAGGAGTTGGTTCGTTGAGCCACACTGGATTCGAACCAGTGACCCACGCCTTAAAAGGGCGTTGCTCTACCTACTGAGCTAGTGGCCCTTGGCGAACGTTTTGGATAATATCAAGATGTGTTTAAAGTGTCAACACAAAGTCAAAATTACCTTTAAAAAAGCCTCATTGTCCAGCGGGTTTAAAAATATTCAAAAATATATTTTTGCTATAACACCCTAATACTAGGAAAGAAAAACTAGTTGTGCAGTACAACCTCTGCTCTTTTGGGAGGATTGGCTCCCTTTCTGGATGTAGTGATTGCAGCTGCAGCAGCGGCAAAGACCAACGCCTCTTCAACCTGTTCTTTTGAGATAGGATCTCCACGTTTAATTGCGTGTTCGGCCAAGTAGGTTAATAAAGCTCCACTTACAGTATCACCAGCCCCAACAGTATCAACAATGGGGTTATCCACAGCAGGAACGTGGACATCAAGACCTGTCTTGGATCGCCAATTTAGACCATCTTTGCCCTTAGTTAATACCACATGCTCTGCTCCTAGCTCCAACAATGCCTCTAGAGCCTCTGCTATGGAACTCTGCGGATAGAGAGATGTAAGATCTTCATCAGAGAGTTTAACGATGAAGGAGAGCTTTACAATCTCAAGTACCCGTTTCTGATAAAGGTCAAAATCATCAATAACCGAGGGGCGCACATTAGGATCGAAAAAAAGAGATGGACCATGAGATGGGATTTTTTTCAGTGCTTTGAGAATTTCTTTCCCCGAAGTCTCCAATGCAACTGCAACAGACCCCACATGCAAATATTGAATTTGGTTATAGCTTTGTAAAGCTGACAAAATTTCTTCTGCGCGCAAGCCTGTAACAGCGGTTCCCTCTGTATAAAAAACGTACGAAGCTGAACCTCTTGCATCAAGCTTTAAAAATCCTAGCATGGAATTTTCTGGAACATCACAGAGCTTTGGAATTATTTGCACGTTATTCTCGGTAAAATGGGCCTGCATCTGCTTACCAAACATATCGGCAGATATTTTTCCAATAAAAAGCACATCTGCATCCAACCGTGCTGCCGCGGTAGCGGTGTTGAGAGCACTACCCCCAATATAATGGTAGAAACAAGGTTGTCCGTTGTTACCAACACCTCCAATCATATCAAATAATGCTTCTCCTAAAATTGCGATCATTGCAAAACCCTCCGTGTTATGTTTACTCTCACTCATTAATCTTAGTGTATCGAGGCCCAAACGGAATAGCAATAAAAAATATAAACCAAATAAAAAAGCCACCGAAGCTGGTGGCCTTTTTATAAAGCTAGCATCCGCTATTTTTTATTGTGCAGTGACATTCATTATTTTTCCCAAATAGGTCTCAAAAAACTTATCTTCAAACTTATCAGAGGTAAAGATAGCTTGAATTAAATCTTGTTGACTTTGTGATTGAGCCATATATGGATAGACAAGTCGCAGATAATCGCTCATATCGTCTGGAAGTGACGATTCACCAGTAACTTTTGCCACAACAAAGGCATTATTTGTAGCTAATGGCTCAACAACTGAACCAATCGGACTTCCATATAAACTCTTCATCGCCGCCGTATCATTGCTAAGAGCACTTAAGTAACCAGCCTCGTCAGTGTAGGTAAAGCCGGCCAGATATTGTGAACTACCCACATTTGGTGGCGTGGCCTCAACCGAAATAACTGGCACACCCTTTTCTTGAGCAGTTGCATTAAAATCGGCACCCGCTTGGGTAGCTGCTACAAAATCATCAGCTTGTTGGGCAAGATAGGTGGTGACAATTTCAGCATCACGGGATCCGATATAGGCTCGTACATCTTGCAAGACTTCAGGATCACTTAGATCAGCCTGAAAGGGACTTTGTTCTACCCGGTAAAGAGTAACACCATTTTGGGCAGTAAACACTGGCGAGAGGCTCCCCTGAGGCGTCGAGAAAAGAATATTTACTTCTTCGGGATTGGCAAAATTCCCTTCGAGCTCATAAAAATACCACATTCCAGCTCGTCCACCTTCACTTGCAAAACTATCGAGAGAATACTCTTTAGCCGCCTCTTCAAAAGTGGTAACACCAGCTACAATAGAATCACGCACCGCCTCTGCCCTATCTTGATCTTCCATTGAAATCACAGAGATATCGAGCAGGGTGAACAAAGAGGGATTGGCCTGAGCATATTGCCGGGTGAGTTCTTCAGGATAAGCAGATGAATCAAAGACCACATACTCGAAAGAACGGGCATTGTCGCCCATCTTAATAATGTAATCGAGTTCAGCCGGAGTCGAAAGTACTGAAACGACATCTTCCATCACCATTTGGACTGGCAAATTTTCTGCATATTGTTTCTGGACCTGCTTTTTACTCTCAACGCTCGCTTTTTCGTAGGTGGTAATATCAAACTTACCATCTTTATCATAGATACCACTATCAATAATTGCTTTATTAAGAGTTTTATCAGCAACACGAATACCCGCCGCTTTAGCTTTTTGCGTCATAGCAGTCTGAAAAACTGTGCTTTCAAAAGCTCCCCGCCAAATTTGGTACGCAGCGGATTCACCAGTACCGGTATTTTGACGAGCTAGATTTTGATACTGGTTATAAAAATAATTGCCATAGGCAAATTCTATTGGAGTACCATCGTAAGAACCAAACACTAGCGAAGAAGGATTACCACTTGGACTAAAAGAAGAAAGTGCGACTCCTCCCACCATAGCAATAGTAATCAAACCTAAAATAATATAAGATATTATCTTAGATACTGTAATCGTTGGCTTCTTCTTGGCAGTAGTATCTGATTTTTCAACGTTAGCGTTGAACTTAACAACATTCTTGTCTTTTTTCTCTGGAGTTTTCGAATCCTTGGAAGGCATGTACGACCTCTTTTTATGCACAAATTAAAATATCCTTAAAAGTAAGGACATCCTCAGAAAAGTAGCATGTACAGGGGTCCGTGTCAATGTTGTACATTGACACAAGAGCACCTATTGGATATAGTTTCGACCGTTGCGGTCATTTTCCAATACATTAACGGGTAGTAGCGCAGGGGCTAGCGCACTTGGTTCGGGACCAAGGGGTCGGAGGTTCAAATCCTCTCTGCCCGACTTTATCTAGCACAAAAATAACTCTCTTTCTTCCGCTTGGTAGATTTAGAGGGTTATTTCATTACTCCCAACACCTAATAAATTTCACAAGTAATCTATAAACTAACCACCTCAATCTTACGTTCTTGAAGGTACCTAACAGCCTCAACTACCGCCCATGCCGCACTGGTAGTAGTAGTATACGGTATTTTCATCCGCATGGCTTCACTACGAAGATTTTCGGCATCCTTTCGCCCACGTTTACCCATTGGTGTGTTAATTAATAAATCAATTCTTTTATTACGCATGTGATCAATAATATTCGGATGTCCATCATCGCTTTTTAATACCGTTTCACATACAATACCCGCATCATATAGGTCACGAGCTGTCCCACGCGTGGCAGCTAG
>JAQVOO010000007.1 GCA_028702575.1 Sphaerochaetaceae bacterium | reverse complement strand
GATATATCAGGAGGAACGATATGAAAAATATAACAATTCAACTAGAGACACTAAGTTGTCCCACCTGTGTGGCCAAGATTGAAAGTGCTTTAAAAAAGACAAACGGAGTAAAAGATCCGTCAGTACTATTTAATACCTCACGGGTTAAACTTGCCTATGATGAACAGCTCACAAGTGAAGAAAGCATCAAGAAAATTATTTTAAAACTTGGTTATGCTTCTTTATCAGTTACGGAGAACGCAAAATGAAAAAATTTAGCAAAAAAACATTGGTAATTATAGTGAGCATCTTGATAGCTATTTCGTACATCCTACATAAGACAATTGCCTACCACCCCGTTACAATTACTATTATGCTAGTCTCAACGATTATAGCGGGAGGGCCCATCTTACGTAGAGCCATCTCAGCTTTACGCTACAAAATTGTTGGCATTGACGCCCTAGTTTCTATCGCCGTGATTGGGGCCTTAATCATTGGCGAATATTGGGAAGCGGCTGCTGTAACTTTCCTCTTTATGATTGGAGATTACCTTGAGAGTAGAACCCTCGAAAAAACACGATCTTCTATCAAAAGCCTTATGGATTTGGCCCCCGATACTGCACGAGTTAGGATTGATGGGGTAGAACAGATCCTTTCCCCTCAGGAGCTAAAGCAGGGAATGATCTTAGTGATCAAGCCCGGAGAACGCATTGCAGCTGATGGAATAGTTCTGGAAGGTTCAGCTTATGTTGACCAAGCAAGTATTACTGGAGAACCTGTACCAGTATTTAAAGAAAAAGACGCCCACATATTTTCAGGTACTATCATCACTTCGGGGTACTTAATTGTCGAGGCAACGCAAGTTGGGGAATCCACAACCTTTGCTAAAATTCTCCATTTAGTGGAAGAAGCTCAGGATGCCAAAGCGCCTACCCAGAAATTCATCGAACGGTTTTCACGTTATTATACTCCGGCAATAATCGCCCTTTCTATTATAACTTACCTCATTACTCGTGACATTAAGATGGCCCTGACATTCTTGGTCATAGCTTGTCCCGGAGCCTTGGTAATTTCAGTCCCAGTCTCAATTGTAGCTGCCATTGGATCGAGCGCAAAGAATGGCATTTTAGTAAAGGGCGGAGAGGCAATAGAAAAATTAAGCCGCGTCCAAGCCGTAGCCTTCGACAAAACCGGAACACTAACTGAAGGAAAACCTTCTGTGGTTTCTCTGCATGCCTACGGCATGGGTCAAGAAGATGTATTGAAAATTGCTGTGATTGGTGAAACCTATTCAGAACATCCCTTGGCCACCGCCATTTTAAAAGAAGCTGCCAATCGTGGTGTAACTACTACTAAAGTCCCTGAAAATCCTGAATATATTCAGGGCAAAGGTGTCAGTTTTAGCTTCGAGGGAACATCTTATTTTATTGGAAACAGAACCCTCTTTGAAGAAAACGGAATAGATTTAACAGCAGCTCTTCAGGACATTCACAAAGAAGAGCATGAAAAAAGAACGGTGGTCATTATTGGAACCACTGAAAGAGTTATAGGTCTTATTGCGATTGCCGATAAGCTAAGAGAAGAGGCTTTTGCTGTCATCAAAGAGCTCAAAAAATTACGTATCAAAAAGAGCGTTATGTTTACAGGAGATAGCAAGGGCACAGCTGAAACTGTAGCTCATGATTTACAACTAGATGAATTCCTTTATGAACTCTTGCCTGAGCATAAAGTAGAAGCGGTGAAAGGTCTTCAAAAGAAACACGGAAGTGTAGCCTTCGTTGGAGATGGCATCAACGATGCTCCCTCCCTTGCTACAGCCAATGTTGGTATTGCAATCGGGGCAGCAGGTAACGATGTGGCGATGGAAACTGCCGATGTGGTTCTCCTTGGCCAAAAACTGGGAGGCCTTATCGATGCAATTCGCATTAGCCATATGGCTGTCAGAAATATGAAACAAAACATTTTCTTTGCAATTGGCGTCGCCGTCATACTTTTGATTGGTGTTTTGTTAGGTGGTGTCACACTCTCCATCGGGATGCTCGTACACGAGATCTCCGTACTGCTTGTAATTATTAACGCTACTAGAATCCTACGGTTTGCGAAACGGAAAAAGTATACGAGCCTATAAAAATAGTACTGAAATGTTCAATGGAAGAAGGCTGTTGCCCTAATTACTCAACAGCCCAGACTAAAGAGCAGTAAGCCGGTAAATCCACCGGCTTGTTGCTCGAAGTCCTCCTTGCATCGTCTTTTAACTTCCCATCTTAGATAAGTTAAACCACTGAGAGAATAAAACTAATTTATCACCCTTGTAATAGCTTTCCATACACTTCACCTAATTTGTCCCAAACCTTTATGGGGTCCTGCGGAGATTGAAGGAATGTGCCTTCTCCAGCTCTATAAGTCCAAGATAGAATAGACTCAATTCCTGCTTCTGCATATATCGTAGCAATTCGACTAATATCTTCCAGATCATCCGGCGAATCAAAATAACTCATAATCCATCTTTGCGGTATTTTATTATACTTCCTAGCTAGCTTTACCGTTTTTTCAGCAATTTTCTTATGATAAGATAAGGGAGAAGTATAATCGGCAATAATTGATGTCGAAAATACATCTATATCTGATCGTTTTGCAATTTGCTCCCAATCATCAAAGCCCCTTTGTTGAGAACTGTAATAATTATTATCTGCCGGTAAACAACACTGCGTCACCGATAGATTAGAGTTGTTTGATTTAACGATTCTACTACATTCTTCTAAAATATAATTCGCCATCTCATGTCTAAATATTCTCACCTGCCTTGATAACGTTTTAGGCATTTCATAGCCATATTTATTTTTGAATGCTGCTTGGGAAATGGGGCTCCTACAACTCCAATCGGTAGTGCTTTGATAACCCACTGGATAAACTGGCATAGCATAATGTGGCTCATCCCAAAAAAAACCATCCGCATTACAAGTTCTTGATAATTCATCTACTAAAGACCACATATAATCCTGAAATGCTGGAGAACTTGGAGATGCTGCTGCTAATGGCGTTTGAGTCAATGCTGTAAATTGACGATCCATAACATCACACTCTTGTAAAAATAAGCTTGGAGCCTCTCCACCAAAGAACTTACCAATCCCCCAAGTATTCAAATATACTTTTAAACCAAGTTTTTTTGCTTCATCAACAATCTTCGGAATTTGTGGTTTCCAAAAAAACATGTCAAATTCTGTTAATGCCAATACAATTGATGTACAATTATGATTTTTTATCTCCTGAAAATCTCTGCGTGCATTTTCCAGTGTTGAAATTCCATAATAACTTACTCCTGTTTCTGTAACGGCCATAAAACGCTCCTATAAAAATTTAACTCTTGGACTATATTTTTTTCTCATCGATTCATTGTATTCATCACCACCAGGTACATTTGCACTTGACCAAACAGGTGGTGTTATTCCTCTTTGTACACTCTCTTTTATTGATTCCATTTCTAGCCTATGAGCAATATAAAAATCGATAATACTAGAGATGCCAGAAACTGGTTTTTCAAGACCTTTAACTTCTATTACGGTATCACCATACGGAACATAATTATCTATACAAATATCGGCGATATCAAATAAATGTTTTCCTGAGTCATGGCGTATAGCAAAGTTTTTTGGGTAGTTAGCTCTCCAATCACTTGAGGAAATACCTATAACTGTAGCACCCCTTTTTTTTGCTTCTAGAGCACAATCAATGGTCGGAGGGTTAAATCCATAGCTATGAAAAATAATTATAATATCATCTTTTGCAACTCCATAGTAATTAACAATATGATTGCCTATGCCATGCATTCTTTCATGACCTAAGTACATATAGGCTGGAGTAACTGGATGGATGGCAAAGTCAATCATTGGACAGATATTGGCAAGGCCTCCTGCTCTCCAAAATAATTCTTGCATGACTAAACAAGTGTGACCTCCGCCACCAAAAAGATATATTAATGTATCTTTTTCAATTGCATCAGCCATCTTTTCTGCTGCATTTTTTAAAGCTGTAGCTTGTTCTGTTTCTACTTTTTGTAGAATTGCATTCATTTGATTTACATAACGATCATCATATTTGGTTTCCATTTTGTTACCTCTTAAATCGAAGCGAAAATCTAAACTTACAAAGTTTATCTTTTTTTATGATCTAATTTATTACGGAAACAAGGTAAGCAGTGGTAAATGTAACAATAAATTAGCCATTTCAAATTAACTATAACTAATTTAGAATTACTTGCGTTTGCAATAAATGCATGACATTATTGGTCACATGATTAATTTTGATTTTATTTCGACCGGCAATAGAAAAATAATCAACTTTCAAGAAATAGATATTAATGGGATGATTTTGCTTGGAAAATATAATTATACATATAGTTCTCCCAAAAAGAATGTTGAGGTTTTTGAAAACTATATCGAAATCATTTATTTAGAAAAAGGGTTCCAATATTATTTTGTTGATAATAAGAAGTATCTCATCGAAGGTGGAGATGTATTAATAATCCTTCCCAATGAAGAGCATTATCCTATCAATTTACATGAAAACCGCGGGCGCCTGTATTGGTTAATAATAGATATATCAAAGAGAGATAATTTATTATCGTTCAATCCTTCCACATCAAGATTACTGTTAAAAACTATCATGGAAAATTCTAAAGATGATAGAAAAAAGATTAAGTTACATGCAAAAACACAACTAGAAAATATTTTTAAAATTCATTCTCAAACCCCAAAAGATGCTTTACACCGTTTTATACAAAAAATAGAGATTGAATTTGAAATAGCACAACTATTATTGAATATAATTCAAACACAAATGAATATTTTTGATTTGAAAAATAATTATTCGCATAGGATAAAAAAATGTATTACCTATATTAATGATAATATTTTTACAGAAAATATTTCTATCGATACATTAGCAGAAATTTCAAACCTATCAAGTGCATATTTTATTAAGACCTTCAAAAAAGAGGTGGGGCTCCCTCCCAATGATTATATTAACAAAATAAAAATAGATATTGCAAAAGAAAAAATCCAAAATGATTCACCTTCGATAACTTACTTAGCCTATGAACTTGGATTTTCATCCTCACAATATTTTAGCAGGGTTTTTAAAAAATATGTAGGCAATACACCAAGTGAATACAAAAAACAAATTGAATTAAATAAAACAGACTCTTAATACGTTGCCCAGAAAACCTTGTACTAGCGCCTAGAATTGCGCAATTCAAGGAAAGCAGGTAACGGCGTTGCAAAACCTGCAGGAAATGGATTATCACGAGTAAAATCGGGAATCCATGGAATATTGTCGGCTAATTCTTGCATAAACCCCTCTTCAATCTCTAATTCGGACAAAAGCATAACCAAATCATCATATTCTTGGCTACTTATTTCTCCCAAATCAATACTACCAGTAGGGGGTACAAATTGGACCATTAGAGATAGCCAAGCATGCACTTTAATATCTTTAGCAAACCAACGCAAAAATTCTTCGGTTGCAGCTAAAGTTCCTGGGAAAACTAAGTGTCGAATCACTATCCCTCGGAGAAAACCAGAGGATTCAAGGAAGGTTTGACGATGTTGGTGGACAAGAAAGGCAATCACTGCTCTTATATTATTAGCGTAGAGAACATTTCCGCAAAACTTTGCGGCAACTTGCTCATCGAGAGTCTTTACGTCAATAAGGTAGGTATCAATATAGGGATCAATCAAAGACAACCCTCCCACAGTCTCAAAACCAGAAGAATTCCATACAACCGGTAATGTAAATCCGTCTCTTTGGGCCAATTGTAACGCTTCAATAATGGACGGAATAAAATGGGTCCCAGTTACTAAATTAGCATTTGCAGCTCCTTCATACTGCAGATCAAGCAATAAACTGGCAAGCTCTTCGACGGTTACATTAATTCCAGTAGGACTTTTTTGTTGGCTAATTTGGCAATTTTGACAATATGCGCAATGAAGAGGACAACCAGTAAAGAAAATAGTACCAGATCCTTTATCGCCCACAAATGGAGGTTCTTCGCCTTGGTGTAACCCAATCCAAGCAATTCGCATCTGTGCACTTTCTCCGCAGATTCCCCGTTGCCCTTTTTGCCTATTTACTAAACACTTATGGGGACACAATGCACATGAAAAATACCCTATATTATCTATTTCCATACCCTCTCCATAGCCCCTCTTACTTGACCTCCATCGCTAAATATACCATGTTTACTAATATGGGACTATTGGATTATCTAAAAAAACGCGAGCTTAAACGACTTGGAGAAGACCGCTATATCCTCTGCCTTGATGGAGGTGGAATGCGTGGGGTAATACCAGCAACTCTATTAGGTCATATTGAAACTTTATTACGTAATTTAGGAGATGATCGCCCCCTCTACTCCCATTTTGATTTAATTGCCGGCACCTCTACGGGAGGCTTAATTGCTCTAGCGCTAACCGCGCCTAAGCGGGAAGGCTCTTTATTGTCGTTGCAACAAAGTTCGTTACAAACCCCTGAAGAGAGTGTTAGAAGCCGTGGTAAACGGCGCCTCGCAAATCCCATTGACCCAGGGCCCGACATTAAAAGAATCATCGATATTTATCTAAAATATGGGCGGGTTATTTTCCCTAAAAGTCAATCTTTTTTCCAGTTGAATATGATTAATCAACTATTTACCCAAAAATATGATGATCTTTCATTTAACCAATTACTTAACGATATTTTTTCAGATACGAGTATTGGAGAAGCTCTAACTCCGACCATGGTAGTAACCTACGATTATAGCAATGATCGCCCCTATATCCTCTCTAGTTATGCTACTCCTAGTGTGCTCGTCCGCATTGCTGCACGAGCCACAGCTGCGGCACCAACCTATTTCTCTCCTACTTCGATCATGGATGAGACAAGCGGTCAACAAATCTCCTTGATAGATGGCGGAGTGGTTGCCAACAACCCAGTCCTCTATGCCTATCGCGAAGCTAAAAAACTCTATCCAGAGGCTAAACGCTTTCATGTGCTCTCGCTGAGTACGGCGAGCATCCCCAATAAATTAGATCCTGAAAAAGCTAGTAGTGGTGTTATTAGTTGGTTAGACCCTGCTAAAGGAACCCCAATCCACCGTATCTATGCCTCTTCCCAAATGCAGACCTCCAGTGAAATAGCAGCAGTTATTGGCGATTTGAACTATGTGCGCATCCATGGGGGCCTAGACCGCAAAGTTAAAATGGACGAGACCGATCCTTTAATCCTTTCACAAATGATCGATACCGCTCATAAAATTTTCGCCGATAATGAAACAAAGATAAAAGAATTTTGCCTCCCCTTCACAGAACGCCCCCATCATCCACCACGCTTTAGATATAGCACAACAAGGGGTGATACATGAGCCTGATGAGTCCACAACAAAAAAAGGTTGAACGCGTTTTGCGTGATCTCTGTGATGCCTTAGACCGCTACTTAGAAGATACCTTCGGAGATCATTACCCACTCCACCCTAACCGCCCAGAACGGGGCGAAGCTGCACGCGTGGCCTATGATGGATTATTCAGCACCGGAACCAAGTTCACCTTAGGTTATGGCAGTGATCATGGCCGAGGGTATTTAGTAGATGTCGAAATTTCGACCCTCGAAACAGTAAAACCTGAAGATAAAGAGGAGATTGACCAAGCTACAGTCTCGTTTTTAAAAGAAAATCTGCCTATATTTTTTCCAGATCGTCAATTGGAAGTTGTTCGAGATGGTTCTGTTTACAAGATTATAGGCGATTTCTCACTTGGTCGACTCTATTGAGCTAGCAAGCTAAAAACATCTTCAGAACTCTTAAGTAGAAATTTCTGGTAGTTCTTTGGCCTGTTTCCGCGCCAAGTATCACTCACTACCCGCACAACAGCAACCTTACATCCCACTTGCTTGGCCGCTTTGACCATGGCATAGCTTTCCATGTCGACGACCTCTATTTTCAACTCTTCACTTAGCCAAGGTTGTCGCTCGCGATCTAGGGCCACTAAAAATGTATCTGCAGTTCCCAGCACCACTGAAGGATACACTCGATTCCCTTTCCAATGTCTTAGATGGGTAAAAAGAACTTCTGTATTTAAGGCTCCCTCTAAAGTTCCTTCTAATGACTGAATACTCCCCCGAGGCCAGCCAAATCGCCGTAAATCTATATCATATTGGATTACTTGTTTGGGAAGAACAATATCGCCAACCTGTAAATCTTGCCGGATAGCCCCACAGGTTCCCATGCCTACCACCAATGATGGAGACCATTTTGCTAAAGCTTGAGCAGTCCCTAACGCGGCGTTAACTTTACCGATACCCACCGCAACAGCAACAATAGATTCACCATTAGGCAATCTTCTTACCCCGTTTTCAGAGAGCGGAAACTGCTCAATTCCCTGCAATTCTGCTGGGGAGGAGGCTACTACAAGGATCATCGTAGGGTGTCCACCAAAACTGGTATAATTAGTTCAACAGCGACCCCTAGGCGTGTCTCTATTTGGGCCTTCCAAGAAAGATGGACCGCTTGACTCACTAGAGTCGAAGCTGATTCAACAGCGCCAAGAAAATTAAATCCACGCACCATATGTGCCGAAAGGATGCTAGCAAAAAGATCGCCACAACCTGGATACGAAACTGGTGCATACACCTGCCGGTTACATGTAGTGGTCTTAGTATGGGCATCATAGGCTACAACGATACCCTCTAAACCATCCATTACACTAGTAATTGCAACATACTGGGGACCTAAGAGGCTCAGTCGCTTAGCCCAATCGATGGCCTCTTCAAGCGTCAGGGTGGCCTTAAAGGGTTCTTTCAATAATAAGGCCGCTTCAGTTACATTCGGTGTGATAATAGTAGCTCTTTCGACTAATGTTTCCATGCGCTCAATCAGGTGTTCTGAAACTGGACCATAGGGAGAACCTTGATCTCCCAATACCGGATCGACAATAATCAAAAATTCTGGATTCATTTTTTTCTGCCAGTTAAGAACATCGATGACAACATCTATTTGCTGCTCAGAACCGAGAAACCCAGAATAAAGGGCATCGAAAGTGAGGTTGAGAGATTTCCAATGATGGACAACGTTAATCATAAAATCGGTCATATCTTTATAGGTATAGGCGTTAAACCCATCGGTTTGCGTTGAAAGCAAAGCGGTTGGTAAAATTGAAGCTTCAACACCCATAGCAGCCAACGTAGGGATTACCACAGTCAGAGAAGATTTTGCATAACACGACAAATCATGGACAGCTACCACTGTTTTCATAGTAAGATAACAGTACCAGTCTTGTCCCCATACGACAAGGGGGATATACTCCGTACTAGGAGGATTGGTATGATTTATAAAGACCCACAAACAGGTTTTTTGGTTGCTGATCCAGAAAAGGACCCCCTTTTTGGGCAATTACCTGCTATTGAAGATTTGGAAGTAGCTTATCAAAACATGATTATCAGTGCCTCTGGTTGGCGCAAAATATTTGCTGTTAGTGGTAATGAAGAAGATATAACTGAAAGTATTACTAAAACTGATTCCTTTTTGATGGCGCTCGCTACTGAAGCCTTTTACCGCCATTACAAACCAAAAACAGTAATTATTGGGATGGACACCCGCCCTACCGGCCCTGCAATTGCCGATATAGTATGCCGCATACTCTTGGCGCATAAAGTGGCTATTAAGCATGTTTTCATAAGCGCAGCTCCTGAAATTATGGCCTATAGTGCTTACAATCCTCAAGATCACTTTTTTTATATAACCGCCAGTCACAACCCAATCGGACACAACGGTATAAAATTTGGTAAGCAGGGAGGAGTAGCCGATACAAAAGAGGCGACGAACGTTATTGCAATATTTAGAACGTTGATCACCGATACAAACTCTTTGCCACTCGTCCAAAACCTTAGTGCGACCCTCTCTGTAGACACGTACCAAGAAGTCTTACAAAGAATTACCCAAGAAAAAGGCAACGCCTTAGTTGCCTATGAACGATTAATCTTAGATACCGCAACAAACTGTGAGGACGAGTTAGCCTTTGGCAATTTTGTGGCAACGTTACGTCAGGAAATCAAAAAACACCCTCTTGGTATCGTTGCTGATTTGAATGGGAGTGCCCGCAGCCTTTCGATTGACCGAGAATTTTTAGAAAGTCTCGGTATTCGGATCCATTTCATCAATGCAAAAGCCCGCCAGATTGTCCATGCGATTGTCCCTGAAGGAGAAAACCTAGAACCTTGTCGACAAGCACTAGAACAGGCACACGCTACTGATAAAGCTTTTGTTCTGGGATATGTCCCCGATAACGATGGAGACCGGGGTAATATTGTCTACGTAGATGACCAAACGGGAAAAACGTATATTCTAGGAGCACAAGAACTATTTGCTTTAGTTGCCCTCATTGAACTGAGCCTCTTTAAAGATGAAAAAACCCCTCAAGCTATTGTGGTCAATGGTCCAACTTCGTTGATGATCAACACCATCGCCGAACGGCTGGACGTCCAAGTGTACCGATCTGAAGTAGGGGAAGCTAATGTAGTAAAATTAGCTGAAAAAATACGGGCAAAAGGGTACCAGGTTCGCATCCTTGGCGAAGGTTCAAATGGAGGCAACATTACCCACCCTAGTAAAGTGCGCGATCCACTCAATACACTGGTCTCTTTAATAAAACTGCTTAGCTCTACTGCTAGATTCAAAACCATTACGGGGCTCAACCAACAACCGTCGCTTATGGCAGCATTAAGAGCTTTACCCAAACGAACTATTACTGGAAGCTTTTCTCACGCTGGGGTTATGCGTATTTCTACTCAAAATCACGCCTTGATAAAAGCGGCTTACGAACGAATCTTTGTCCAAGAGTATGCTCAGCGACGCCAAGAATTGGCCCAAAAGTACAACATCCATGGGTGGCGCGAAGAGCAAACTGAAGGAATTACCATGCGCGTAGGCTTAGGACCCGCTTACCGCACACCGCCTATGCGGGGGGGGTTAAAGATTGTTTTCAACAACCAAGAAGGACGCGATACCGATTTTATCTGGATGCGCGGCAGTGGCACAGAAGCCGTTTTTAGAGTTATGGCCGATGCACTAGGTGACGACCAAGAACGCCACGATTACCTCCTCTCTTGGCAACGAAGCATGGTAGAATCTGCCGACTCTGAATTAGAGTGACAAGGCGGCTACTGCTGCTCCGATTGTTGGAGAATCTTCAATTTTAACAAATCGCACATAACGATGATGCTGGTTTTGCAAGAACTCGCGTACATAGTGTTGGGTATAAACAGTTAGGTTCTCAGTTTTATAAAAAGTAGTCCCATCAGCATTGATGCAGACCGGATAACGAGGATTATCTCCTGATCCCGCTTTAAGGACGGCTGCACTCAAATTAACTGCAGTTAACTTTGCGGCCCTAGCAATAATAGCATCAAGAAGCATGTAGAGTGCAATAGCATCGTCTTCATTGACGATACAGGAGACTAAATCATATTTTGGATTATGGGGCATCTCCAAATAATGACTCATCCGGGCTGTATTCAAAGGATCGATTTTACCAAACCGAAGCCCAAACTCGCGCGATAAGAGTCCCTCATCAATCGCTTGTTGAACCACAACATGACTAAAAGCTCCTATGTAGGCACCACTGATCATTTTTTCAAAATGATAATTATTAGGTTGTTTTGTTGAATCCATGAATCGTCGATCAAGCTCTCCTGGAACCAAATCAAAATTACCCGACTCAACGTTAATAATCTGTGACCCCTCTTTGGTTTTCCCCAATTTTCCAATATTGGCATTTTGCTCCACATAAGCGGTATTAGTACCGGTACCTAGAATAAATCCAATATAATCACTGTAGGGAGAGACCCCTGTGGCCACTTTGCCAGCTAATAAGGTTGCTACGGTATCATTTAAAACGGCAATTCTTTTCTTAGTAACATTGTGGCCTCTTCGAGCTAGTTCATCCAACAAGGACCTTCCCACAGGCATACCAATAACTTCTGGCGCTTTTATCTCTTTTGAAAATACGAGTGGAAAGCCATCATGATCTTCTGTTATTTCCGCAGCATAAGAAAAACAAAACCCAATACGGTCACTTTGATCAATCAAAGGTTCTACTTGATCGGCTAAAGTTGAAAAAAACTGTTTGGCTGAAACTTCTTGCTTCACCCCTGGCATCCCCACTTTATGAAAAGAATCAATAATAGGCGCCATATTTTCATCGAAGGAGACCACACAGGTACGAAAGTTAGTCCCTCCTGCATCTAACACAATCACCTTCTCGCCGGCCTTAATAATATTATCTGCTTTAGTAAAAGTGGGTATCATGGCTAAAGAGCCCGCGTTTTTACTCTGCAGACCTCGTTCCATTTCAGCAAGAAATTGCTCACAACTGTGCTGCATATCGAGCGTCTGAGGTGCAATGCTCCACTTCTCTAAAAACGCCTTACTTCGCACGACTATATCTCTCATGGGGGCCTCCAGGGGCAGTATTAGTTTCTTCAATATAGGCTAAGGAGTATAATCTGTCCAGTTCCCTACTCTATTTACTATGTTGCATCAGGAGAGAAAAGCGCTCTTCCAACATCGAGAAAGTCTTCTCCATTGGCTTGGATCACCAATGGAATAATAGTCGAGTTTAAAGGTCCCTCTAGTGGAATAACATATTGAATCAAAAGGGCAAAAGGGAACCGAAAGCGTGATCCTTCAACCTTAAGAGAAGCTGAACCTTCATAGCGAAATGGGTAGGGAGTAGCGAAACGTTGGGCTTTTATAGAGCCAGACAAAATAACTTCATTTTCATAGAGTCCTTGGGGTTTTAAATAGGCAATCAGCTTAGGATAATCGGGAATAATACGGACAACCGAAGTTAATAGGGCTTCTAAGAAGCCCATTTGCCGAAATTCTGGTACAGGACTTTGCAATACCCTAGTACGCAAATGCCCGATATCGGCTTGTTCCATTTCAAGACTAAACATTGTATAGGCTGGATCAGCAACAATAACTGCCTCAGCAAAGATTAGAGGAGGAGTGAGCACTTGACCTGCAAACGTTGCAGCTCCTGCGACAAGCATGGACTGCAAAGCTACTTCAACCTCTTTATCTGAAGGAATGTTAGAATCAATTCCGTAGAGGTATACAGGTATACATACTAGCAATAATACTAATTTTTTTATCAACCTAAACTCCTTGATAGTACCATAGCAAAGCATCACCTTGCTGTCAAAATAAACAAGGCTATGCTATATTGGTGACATGAAACGTAAGGAAACTTTCTTCTGGTACGATCTGGAAACTTTTGGACTCGATTCACGGCATGACCGCATTGCTCAGTTTGCTGGCGTCCGGACCGATATGAATTTAAAAGAGGTGGAGAAGCCTGTAGTCCTTTACTGCCGCTTAAGTGATGACTATTTACCCGATCCGTTAGCCTGCATGATAACTCATATCACGCCGCAAGAGGTTGCTGGAAAAGGGATGATTGAAAGTGAATTTATTGCTCACATCAATGCAATATTGAGTGAACCAGGAACCTGTGCTGTTGGTTATAACACTTTTCGTTTTGATGATGAATTTCTACGTCATACTCTATTCCGCAATTTTCTTGATCCCTATAAACGCGAATATGATAATGGCAATAGCCGCTGGGATATCTTGGATTTAGCTCGAGCCGCCCACGACTTACGACCTAAAGGCATAACATGGCCCACCAAGGATGAATCGGGGAAACCCTCATTCAAACTCACCGATTTAACTCAAGCCAATGGCATAGCCCACTCTCAAGCTCATGATGCCTTGAGTGATGTCTATGCAACCCTTGAATTAGCACGCTTAATCAAATGGCGCCAGCCAAAGCTTTTTTCGTACTATCTGACTCTTCGTAAAAAACAGAAGGTAAAGGCCTTAGTTTCCACTATGGGAGAACCGTTAGCATTGACAGCAGCTCCATTTACCCGTAATGAGGGATGCACAACTATTGTTGTGCCAATCACGGCCACCACCCAAAATCCTAATAGTGTTATCGTTTTTGATCTTATGCAAGACCCTGCTACACTCATACATGCGGCGCGGGCATTCGGCGAATTAGAGAGTATGCAAAAAACAGGAGACACGTTTAGAATAACGGCACAGCAGGTGAGAAAAGCAATCCAAACTGGTGAAAAAGTTGAAGAAATGTTGAACAAGAGTGCTGAGCTCCTTACTGAAGGGGCAAACATGTTAACTAATCTACCCCAAATTGTCAGTGCCAGTGACCAGCTCTTACAGGTCCGAGGTCTGCACCGTATTGCAATCAATCGTGCTCCTTTTTTATCGCCCTTGTCAGTCTTAACAGAGGAAACGACTTTTCGGTTAGGCATTAACATGGCACAATGCCAAGAAAATTACAAAAAACTTATTGAACACCCCATTGTGGCAGTCAACATACGTAAAGCTGTTGATGCTGAAGAGTTTCCCGTAGTCGACGATGTCGACCACACACTTTATTCGGGTTCCTTCTTCTCTGATGCAGATGCCAAGCGCTTCAAGGAAATACGTTCACTACCTCCCGAAGAACTGTGGTCAAAAAGATTCAATTTCGATGACCAACGCGCTCACGAAATGTTGTGGCGTTACCAGTGTCGCAATTGGCCCGAGAAGTTAAGTGAAGAGGAAGAAAAACGCTGGAAGAGTTTCTGTGCTCAGCGGCTCATCCAACCACCGGGTAATACCCCAGTTACCCTAGAATTCTACGCCCGTAAAATTGCCGAGAGGATGGCCTCAAATGATACCACTCCACAAGACAAAGAGGTCTTATCTAAATTAGAAGCATGGGGGCGCGATCTCTGTGCACGAATAGGGCTAACGTACCCTCGTTAACCCCGAACTCGGATAAAAGCTTGCACAGCAGCTTCAATGTCTTCAGTGGTATGGAGTGCCGAAAGTTGTACGCGAATGCGTGCTTGACCTTTGGGAACAACCGGGAAGGAAAAGCCTATTACATAAATGCCCTCTTCTAACAAGGCATCAGCCATTGCCACAGCCTTCTTTTCATCATAGAGCATAACAGGAACAATCGCTGTATCTCCAGGTACTAAATCAAAACCAGAGGCAGTCATCATCTTTCTAAAAAGATGCGCATTTTGCATTGTTTTTTTACGATAAGGATTTTCTTTCTCAACCATATCTAATACTTGTAATGTTCCCCCTACAATCGCTGGGGCGAGGGTATTACTAAAAAGATAGGGACGGGCTCTTTGGCGTAGTAACTCAATAATCTCTTTTTTGCCACTAATACAGCCACCACTAGCACCTCCTAGAGCTTTCCCGAAAGTAGTAGTTATAATATCAATACGATGCCCCACGCCACAGTGTTCGATTGAACCACGGCCCGTCTCCCCGATATATCCCGTCGCATGTGAATCATCAACTAACACTAGGGCGTTGTAGGCTTCCGCCAGATCACAGATTTCTCCTAATTTGGCGATATCCCCGTCCATGGAAAAAACTCCATCGGTAACAATGAGGCGTCGACGGCTACTTTTTGCATCCTCTAAGCAAAGACGCAATTCTTCCATGTCACTGTGAGCATAGCGAAACCTTTTTGCTTTACACAACCGCACCCCATCGATGATTGAAGCATGGTTCAAAGCATCACTGACAATAGCATCCCTTTCGTCAAGTAAAGGATCAAAAACAGCCGCATTAGCATCGAAACAACTGGAAAAGAGCAAGGTATCTTCCATCCCAAGATAGGTACTCAACCTATTTTCAAGTTGTTTGTGAATTGTTTGGGTACCACAGATAAAACGAACCGATGAGAGTCCAAATCCCCACTCCTGCATAGTTTTAGCAGATGCGGCAATTACTTCAGGGTGGTTAGAGAGGCCAAGGTAATTATTCGCACAAAAATTTAATACCTTTTTTCCACTAACTTCAATTACAGAACTCTGGGGACCTTCTAAAATTCGCTCCTGTTTATACAGGCCTTGGTCATGTAATTCTTGTAAGAATTCAGAAAGTTCGTTTTGAAAAGTTTTGTCGAACATATTATTTTTCTCCTTTCATCCGCTTCCTAATAGTTTGAATCATATCAGAAGTCATCCGTGCAAGGTCATAGGTCGGTTTCCAACCCCACTCCACCCGTGCTGCATAATCTTCTAGGCTGTCGGGCCACGAATCAGCAATAGCCTGTTTCACTGGATCAACGCGGTAACTAATCGTAAAATTGGGAATATGGGTTCTAATGTAGGCGGCCTGCTCTTCGGGGCAAAAACTCATAGCTGCCACGTTAAAAGCATTACGGTGGCGTAGCTTGCTCGGGTCGGCTTCCATAATTTGAACAGCTGCATTCACCGCATCGGGCATATACATCATATCGAGATAGGTATCACCTTGTAGGAAACACTCATAATGGTGATCTCTTAGCGCTGCATAATAGATTTCAATTGCATAATCAGTGGTTCCACCTCCAGGGGGAGTTAAACTACTAATAATTCCAGGATACCGGACTCCGCGAGTGTCAACATCATATTTATGATGATAGTAATCACATAACAGCTCACCTGCTACTTTGGAAACTCCATACATGGAAGTTGGCCGTTGAATAGTATCTTGAGGAGTAAATTTCTTGGGAGTCGTTGGACCAAACGCACCAATCGAAGAGGGGGTAAATAAAGCACATTTGTGAATTCTGGCAATCTCTAAAGCTGTCATCAATCCATTCATATTCACATCCCAAGCTTGCAATGGATTTTTCTCGGCAGTTGCTGAAAGAATCGCTGCCAGATGATAGATAGTATCAATTTTGTGTTTAACCACCAAATCAGACAGGGCCTTCCCATCACGACAATCGACAACACAGAAGGGCCCGCTCGCAATTAACTCCTGGTTAGTATCGCTACGGATATCGGTAAGTACAACGTGGTCGTTCCCATATAGCTGGCGCAATCTGATTGCGATTTCTGAACCAAGTTGCCCAAGAGAGCCAATAATAAGAATATTTTTCATCCGTTGAGCTCCTCCAAGAGAGCGTTCCTTGACAATCGACTTATGCCGTCTTACAATGTGCTTGTTCATTATAGTGAACAAGTTTTAATATGTCAAACAAGATGGAGCTTACTATGGAACCACCCCCGAAAATTGGGAAAAATATTCAAAAATTACGCAATGCCCGCAATCTCACCTTGAATGTTTTATCAGAGCGTTCTGGCGTATCGAAAGCTATGCTGAGTCAAATCGAATCGGATAAAGTCAATCCAACCATTGCTACGGTATGGAAAATTGCAAAGGGGTTAGGTGTTGACCTCCCCGATCTGCTCGATGCTGACGGAACTATCAAACGCAAGTTTGTGGTAAATCGAAGCGAAGCAATCAAAATTCTCGATACTGCTGAACACGGTGTTACTATCAAAGTATTTTCCCCATTAGAAATGGCTGGTGATTTAGAAATATATATGCTTATCTTTGACCCTAAAAGTGTCTTATCTAGTGAACCGCATTTTCCAGGAACCGAAGAATTTCTCACCGTGATCAAGGGTTCAATAACAGTCCAAGCAGGAGAAAATATTAGCGAACTCCACAAGGGCGATTTTCTCGCCTACCATGCTGATATTTCCCACACTATTACCAATAATGCGGGTACTACAAATGCAGTTGTTCATATGGTTGTCCGATATGCTCCCCCTCCGCTATAAATAATATTTTGACACAATAGTAGCTTAGCGCTTGATTTAGAGTTCAATCCATGGTTTGATAGCTCCAAAGGGGACGTGCATGCGAAAAAAAACCGATAGTAGTTTAGGTGTAATGGCTTCTTATGGGGTAGGAAAATTTCTTGCTGAATTCTTAACAGGGGCCTTTGGCGCTATAGTTTTTAAGTTTTATGAAACTGAAATTGGCCTAGCAGCTGGGTATGCAGCCATCGCAACTATTATTTATTCGTTGTGGAATGCAATTAATGACCCTTTAATTGGATATATTACTAACCGTAAAGCACCTTTTTCTCATAAAATAGGGCGTCGATTTCCTTGGATAATCATAGGATTGGTCTTAAGTGCCTTCTTTTTTGTCCTCATCTTTGCCGTTCCTACAACTTGGCGCACTCAAGCCCATACAAATCCTTTTCCTGTTTTTTTCTGGATGGTTATTACTATTTGTCTTTTTGATGGTTTCTATTCTCTGTGGGAAGTTAATTACCAATCAGTATATCCCGATAAATTTCGAACGCAGGAAATTCGCACAAAAGCTGCTGCTATCAGTACGGCTATTGGCGTGCTAGGTGTAGCCGCTGGGTTTGTAGTCCCTCCGCTCTTCTTCTCTTATGGCAATGTGGGTAGTTACCTAACTAGTGGTTGGGTCATAGCCGCCATCACCGTTGTCGGGATTCTTTTTATCATCCCAGGAGTGCATGAAACTAAATCTATGATTAGCCGTTTTAAAAAACAACAAGAACAATTGTTACTTGAACCAAAATCTGAACATAAATTTTTCCCCTCGATGGCCAGAGCTTTGCGTCATCGAGATTTGTTAGCTTTTATTCTGTTATTATTCCTTTACCAATCGGGAACCATGTGTATGACTAGTTCGGTCCATTATGTTGGTAACTATATTCTCAATGTTCCCAGTAGCGGAACAACTACAATATTTGCGGGCATGCTCGTCGGAGCTTTAATCTCTATTCCAGCTTGGGCTTTTTTATCAAAGCGGATCAAGAATAATCAAAGGATGCTCCTCATAACAAGCTTAGTCATGGCTCTCTTCTCTTTCCCAATGACTTTTATCCACACAAAATCTTTGTTTACCCTTTTTATGGGACTTTGGGGACTCGGATTTGGAGGATTCTGGACTTTTATGGGACCAGCCATGGCCGATGTTGTCGATGCTATTGTCGTGAAAGACAAACGACGGGACGATGGGATTCTCATGGGTATTCGCGCTTTTTTTATGCGCTTTTCGTATGCCAGTCAAGCCATCGTCTTCTGGCTCATTCATCGCCTGACGAACTTCGCTGCAGATCCTACTTCTGCACAAGCTAAAATGGGGATAAGTTTACATATGGCAACAATTCCTGCACTTTTCTTTTTGGTTGGAGCGCTAGTTTTTTTTAAATTAAACACACTCAATCCCGAAACAATTGAAGAGAATAAACGCGAGTTGGCTGTGCTGGACATCTAAGGCAGGAAATCGTTATACTTGGTTCCCACAGAATAGTTTCCCTTTGAAGGGGTGGCTGCTACTAAGGAGCAAATAATGATAGATACCCTGCTAAAATTTGAACCGCAATTCGCGGAACTAGAAAAACGACTTGCTGACCCTGAAATTATGAAAGATATAGCAACCTACCGTACGCTGATGCAGGAGCGCTCCCATTTGGAACCAATCATGGAAGCACTTGCTACCTTACGGGAGATTGATTCACAGATTTCTGATACAAAAAAGATGATTGAACAAGAAGATGACCAAGATTTGATCGCTATGGCCAAGGAAGAACTAGAATCACTAGAGAGCGATCGAGACCGCATAGAACAGGAGAGTAAACTATTTTTGGTTCCTCCCGACCCCATGGAAGGTAAAAATATCATCATGGAAATTAGGGCGGGAACAGGCGGTGAGGAGGCAGCCCTTTTTGCTGCTGATCTTTTTCGAATGTATAGCCATTATGCCGAAAGCAACCGTTGGAAAATTGAAATAATGAGTATGAATGAGACTGGTATTGGTGGTTTCAAAGAACTTATTTTTTCTATTTCAGGAAAAAATGTGTATGGGAATCTACGCTGGGAAAGTGGTGTCCATCGTGTTCAGCGCGTTCCCGAAACAGAATCGGGAGGGCGCATCCATACTTCCGCTGTCACGGTAGCAGTCCTACCTGAAGCAGAAGCAACAGATATTGAAATTCGTCCTGAAGATTTAAAAACAGATGTTATGCGCAGTAGTGGCCCCGGCGGACAGTCGGTAAATACTACCGACAGTGCTGTTCGCCTGACCCACCTTCCAACCGGTTTGGTTGTCACCTGCCAAGACGAAAAATCGCAAATTAAGAACAAGGCTAAAGCCTTACGGGTACTTCGGTCCCGTTTATACGATTTAGAAGCTGAGAAGAAAGCACAAGAACGGGCCGATAACCGTAAAAGTCAAGTAGGCTCCGGAGATCGCTCGGAGCGTATTAGAACCTACAACTTTCCGCAGAACCGTTTGACAGACCACAGAATCAATCTTACGTTATATAAACTAGATGCAATCTTAACAGGAGCTCTTGAAGAAATAATCGATGCCCTAAAGATGGCAGCAGGAGAAGAGGCCCTAAAGGAATTACAATGATAACAATTAAAGAGGCACTCCACCAAGGAACCCAAGCAATAAAAATGCAACAAGTTTCTCAAACGCCACTTTTGGATGCCTCGTTATTATTAAGCAAGACTACCGCACTGTCGCGTGAACTCCTCTATAGCCGTTCTGATATGGTCTTGACCACTGAACTTCTCAACAGGTTTAAAGGCCTAATCCAGAGCCGTTGTAGTGGTCAACCCATAGCCTACCTCACCGGAGAACGTGAGTTTTATGGGAGAACTTTTGTTGTTTCTCCAGCGGTACTTATTCCCCGCATGGATACGGAAACCTTAATTGAAGCGGCCCTAGCAAAACTTCCTTCTCATGTTCCAACAAACGTACTAGATCTCTGCACCGGCAGTGGCTGTATTGGTATTACGATAGCCGCTGAACGACCTCTTGCTACGGTTACATTGAGTGACATTTCGAATGAGGCTCTTGAAATTGCCCAATTGAATGCCCAACGTATCGTAAAAACTAGGGTCAATGTATGCCAATCTGACTTATTTTCGGCTTTACAAAATCAAAAATTTTCGATGATAGTGACCAACCCTCCCTATCTCAGTGAACATTGGTATGATCAAACTGAACGGCAAGTTAAAGCAGAACCAGCCCTTGCTCTCTTAGGCGGAGATCATGATGGTCTGGCTATTATCCGAAAGGTAATCGAGCAAGCTCCTTGTTACTTAGAAGATCAAGGGAGGCTCTTCCTTGAATGTGATTATCGGCAACATGATGCAGTAGCACAATTATTGAAAACAAGGGGGTTTTCAGCTATTGAAGGTCATGAAGATCTAAGCTCATTGAGACGGGTAGTATCGGGGGTGTATACATGTATGAAGAATTAACCAACCGATTTGTCCAAAAAGCATTCCGCTATACTAAGGCAGAGCAAGAACGAATTCGTGAAGCTGCTGTTTTTGCAGCCAAAGCCCACGGTAATCAGAAACGACAAAGTGGCGAACCTTATATTATCCATCCCTATGCAGTAGCGGAAATCCTTATTTCAATCCGTATGGATGTCGATACTGTAGTGGCTGGCCTTTTACACGATACACTCGAAGACACTCCAGTTACTTATGAAAACTTGGTCGAAAAATTTGGTAAAACGATAGCGGATCTTGTTGAAGGTGAAACTAAAATTAGTGCGCTCAAAGCTAAAAATAAAAGCCAGCAAGAGGCCGAAACAATCCGTAAAATGTTCTTTGCAATGAGTGAAGATGTTCGAGTAATTATTATTAAATTAGCTGACAAGTTACATAATATGCGCACTTTGCGCCATCTTAGCCCTTCTCGAGCCCGTGAAATTGCCAATGAATGCCTCGATATTTTTGCTCCTTTAGCTGATCGACTCGGTATGTCTTGGTTAAAAGGAGAACTGGAAGACCAGTCTCTCAAGATTCTTAAACCTGAAACTTTTCAATATATTGAAGAATACCTCCTCTCTAAGAAAAGCGAACGAACCGCTTATCTGGGACGCATTGAAAAGATCCTGTATCGGGCCTGCGGTGAAGAGGGGCTGGTCGATGTCGAGGTTCAATCCCGTACTAAACACACCTATGGCGTCTACATGAAGATGAAAAAGCGTAAAAAGGAACTTGAAGAAATTGGAGATATCCTAGGTGTCCGTATCATCTGTGATACCGTCAATGAGTGTTACTCTCTCTTGGGTCTTGTGCATAGACTCTGGCCTCCTATTGAGGGGCGCTTTAAAGATTATATTGCCATGCCCAAAGCCAATAATTACCAAAGTTTGCACACTACGGTTATGGCTCTAGACGGAAAATTGCTTGAAGTCCAAATCCGAACACGCGAGATGCATGCCACAGCTGAATATGGCGTTGCTGCCCATTGGAGCTATAAAGCAGAAATAGGAGTGGGCGAAGGACCTTGGAAAGAACGAGAGCGCGAGCAATTTTCCCGGATTATCCACAAGCTCAAGAGTTGGAGCACCGAAATAGAGCAGTCAGAAAGCTTTCTCGATGATATTAAAGGAGAACTCCTAAAAGATACTATTTATGTATTTACCCCACAGGGTCATATCGTCGAACTCCCCGCTAACGCTACTGCGCTCGACTTTGCCTACCATATTCATACCGAAGTGGGTAACCGCACAACTGGAGCTAAGGCCGATGGTTCTATTATTCCTTTAAGCCAACCCCTTAAAAACACCCAAGTTATTGAGATTCTGACGAGCCCTAATGCCCACCCCACCCTCAACTGGCTCCGTTTAGCACAAACGACAAACGCCAGAAGGAAAATCCGTTCTTGGCTCAATAAGAATGACGATAACCTCATCTTAGATAAGAATATCATCGCCAAGAAAGCGCCTCCTGTTCCACAAGAACCTGTAGAAACACCGCCCCCTGTTGAGGAAGGGGAGATTGTTCGCTCGGTAGTAGATAAAAGCCGTCTCACCTTCAAAGTTGGTGATGAAAAGAACTTAATGATCTCGCTAGCTAAGTGCTGCAGTCCGCGTCGCGGTGATGCTATTATTGGATATGTGTCTCGGGGTCGAGGGATTATCGTCCATCGGACCAACTGCCACAATCTTAAGAACATGACTGAGATTAAGGAACGGAGTATCGAGGTTGAATGGGAAACGGCAACACCACTACTGACGCGTCGCTTCCGTGTAGTTAGTAAAATTACTCAAGATTTATTTGCAGAAATTGAGGGAGCGATTCGTAAGTATAAAGGACACCTCATTGAAGGAAGATTGGATGACGGCGAACAAGAGCGCTTAATCGGGAGCTTTACCATGGAAGTGAGTAATGAGGAAGATTTTAAAAAGGTAGTAAAAAGCATCAAGGCAGTCCCCTCGATTATCTCAATTACTCCGTTAAATTAAAGCCCATCCTTGAGAACACTTATAATCTCGGGGAGTAATTGTTTCTTACGGGAGAGAACTCCTTTTAGGATATATTTACCATCCGATTCCAGAGGATAAATCAAAGCCTTCTCCCGTTTTGGGTACGGGGTTGTCAGTAAGATACTATCCTCTTTCATTACATCCGTAACGAGTAACATAGCCCAATCGAGGTCATACTTCCTTTTAGTCGTCTTGAGTTGCTTAAGATATTCTTCTTTGACTTCATCAACTTTTTCTAATGTAGTAACTTCTACTTGACCAATTCCAAAGCGAATTGAATTTTCTACGTAAGTTTTAAAATCCCCCTCTATTACATGTTTGGGATTAGCTTTGTGTAAGAGGGATGCAGCGCTAAAGAGTTCTTCTCCAAATTCCAAAACACTTGGAATTGATGCTATTTCACAAAGAACGTCGACAGCCACCATATCTTGCTTAGTTGTGGTAGGGCTTTTTAACATCACGGTATCACTGACAATACCGGCTAGTAACATTCGTGCTGTAAGGGGGTCAATTTCGACACCCCACCGTAAATATTGGTGATAAATTATGGTACACGTACTACCGACAGGTTCGGAAACAATAAAGATGGGGTGTTGTGTCTTTTCTGCATCGAGGCGGTGATGATCGAGTATCTCAATAATTTCGGCTTCCTCGAGCCCTTCAACACTTTGATTGAGTTCATTGTGATCGACGAGGATCATTTTACGTTTAGGTCGTTCAAGAAAACAACGCCGAGTTACAAATCCTACAAAGGTGTCGCCATCAAAAACGGGGAGTCCCCGATACTGTGATTCCATAAGTAAGCGCTTGGCATCATCAAAGAGATCATCAACAGAAACCTGTGGTGGTTGTGTAATAGCAAGACGACGCAAAGGGAGGCTCATGCGAAGCAAGCGAATCGTTTCGGCTGTATCTTCATTCGATTTGTAAATAACTCCCTTGAAAGAATCGAGATTAATATCAATCGAATCATCGGGGGCAAGTCCGGTTAATATGATGGCCGGAAATTGGTTATCAATAGCATATTGTAAATGATGTTTGCGTTTTCCTACTACTAGTACTGGCAATTCAGGCATGAGAGATTGTAGTCGATTACAATAGATATCGAACTCCATGGCCCCAGTCATAATGTAGGCTTCAAAGCTTTTCATATCGTTCTTCTTGATAAATTCACCCCGAATAACTTTACTAAAATTATGGGGATAAAATCTATAACGAGGTCGCTCTCCGGCATTTTCACGCAGAAAGAAGGCTGTAATTTCGTCTAGGCTTAAGAGACCAGCAAACCTATTTCCATCCATTAACGGGACAACAGAAGCGTGCTTCCTACTCATCAAGGTAACCAAGCTATAAATAGGATCTTCTGGGTGCAAAGAGATGTATTCGGTGGTAACTACATCACCTACTTTAGCTCGCACATCTCTAACAAATTGGGGTGGTTCAACCCCTATTTTTTGAAATTGATTCCGAGTCGTTTCATTTAAATGACCAATTCGAATAGGAATATAGGAAAAATCTGGATCTACTATGTTTTTTAAACGGGCATAGCACCAAGCTGAGCTAACAGCATCAAGATCGGGATTCCTGTGACCGGTGATATATACTTCCTGCATAATTAATCACCTCCTCTACTAATCGTAGCCAATCAGAGCAATTGACGCAACTCAAAAAGAGGGTCCTTACATCTTTTTTAAGAGGAAGATGGGCTCGAGTCATTAAAAATAATCACCGATGATGGCTTGACCTCAACTAGGATTGTCAAGACAATAAGAGAACATACAAGGAGACTGAAAACATGAAAAAAGTTGTAGTTGCTAATGACCATGGAGCTGTCGATGTTACCAAAAGAATTGTAGAACATCTCAAAAAGCGGGGCTATAGTGTTAATCATTTAGGAGTAACTTCCCCAGATTCGGTCGATTATCCCGATATGGCAGCACAAGCGTGTGGTGAGTTTCTAGCAGGAGGCTATGAATTTGGTGTAGTGGCCTGTGGCACTGGCATCGGCATCTCTATTTCTGCTAATAAAATCAATGGAATTCGCTGCGCTTTACCCCAAAATGTATTTGCAGCGACCATGGCAAAAAGTCATAATAACGCCAACTTTATTGCCTTTGGCGGCAGAATTGAATATACAGAACCAGTTGAAAAGATGCTTGATGCTTTTATAGACAGCCCCGTAGAAGGAGGCCGTCATACCAAGCGCGTCAACAAAATGATGGCTTTAGAAGGTGGTGTCTGTTAACCTTTCAAGCGTTCTCGTTGCGTTGGGAATATAAAAGGATGTGGTAACAAATCTTGGAAAGTATAGGCCTCACACCGCCCTTGTAAATCATAGAGATAAACCATAGTTTTCTTTGTTGCAAATTCAGCTAATACTTGTAAGCAAAGTGCACAGGGAGGGGCGGGGGGGTCGTCGTCGGAGACTACTACCACCATAGCAACTTTAAAATCGCCTTCAGCAGCCACTCCTTGCATAACGGCACTCCGTTCTGCACAAATAGTAGCCCCGTAGCTACTATTTTCAACATTACATCCTCGGTAGATATTCCCCTTGGTGCTGACTATGGCCGCACCTACGCAAAAATGAGAATAGGGCGTGTAGGCATGTAAACGAACTTTTGTAGCCTCTTCACGTGCCATAAACCGCACTAACAGGCTATTAAATTCTTCGAGCGTTGAAAAATCAGGAAACTCATCTAATCCAGATATAATAAAATCGGCTCCTTCGTTGCGCAACTGTTGTGTGCTAAAGCTAGTAGTAATTGCTCCGCAAAGCATCCCGGCGGCTTTAGCCGCCTCAACACCATTGGTAGCATCTTCAAACACGATACAATCGGCTGGTACTTTATTCAGATCTCGGGCTGCTTTCTGATAAATATCGGGAAAAGGTTTTTTACGCTCAATGTCTCGCCCATTAATAAGAACTGTAAACCAAGTGGGATCTAAGCCCATTACAGCCAAGTTTATTTCCATCTTTCGCTTATCGGCACTAGTTGCCACCGCCATACTAACACCTGCTGTATGGGCATTTGCGAGAAAGCGTTTAACTCCTGGTAGTGCCCCTTCCTTTCCAGTTATTAACTTTTCATAAATAGCGTATGTATCGAGTTTTGCCTGTTCTAAATCAAGTTTAACTCCATATTTTTCGGCAACACCACCAATATAGCGGTCTTCACCAGCTCCCACAAACGGAAGAAAGTCGGCCGCTTGGACTTCAACTTTCAACGAGCGAAAATAGGCTATTGCTGCTTCAGCAATATATTCTTCGGAGTCAATAAGCACCCCATCCATGTCAAATAAAATTGCAGTAATCATCTAGTACCTCATTATGTAAATCTTATAGTGGCTCCACAGCTTCATGTAAAATGGTAATTAATGGTTGATAATCCCCTTCTAAAGCAGCTATATCGGCCTCTAAAACACGACTATCGGTTGTCTCTGATGGGTTAATACGCCAAAGAGCTGCCTCGCTCAATTGTTGAAAGAAGAGTCGCATAGTGCGGGTATTTCCATCTAAAAAGGGATGTAAGGCATGTACTTCAGCCATAAAATAGGCCAAATTATCAACAAACTCATCCAAACTTTGGTTTCTTAAATATTTTTCACTTCGTAGTTTCTTAAAGATGTCATCAGCCATAGTCTCTATGTATTGAGGTAAGCAAAATACAGTGCGGCGTGTAATTGGAATATACCTGATTTGTCCTGCAAAGGGATAGATATCGGCAAATAAAAGCGCATGTAATGTCTTAAGATGTTCAAAATCAAACTTCCACTCTTGGGGACCTGCCAAGATTTCCGCCATCCGAACACTGACGATCTCTGTTTCGATCGCATCTAAAAGATCTTGATCATGAATACCAAAATAGTTGATGAAAATATCCGAGTTGGGATAACATCCATCAGCAGTTGCGCCACTACTGTCAGATTCAGAGGCAAGTCCGTACGAGTCAATGATTGTAGAAACGGCTTCGTCACCCGACATGTCGTCATCTAAAACAGATCGTGCCAACTGTTCAGCTTTTTCGGTCATCTGATAACCTTCAGTTTCTTGCACAAAATAGATAAAGTCGAGATGGCGTTGCAAGTGACTTTCTTTCATATCCCCTCCAAATTTCTTTTCTTTACTACCAATCTATTACCTTCATTGCTAAAAATTATACCCTGCTCCTATCTTTACGATACCGGTTAATTCATAGGGTTTGAACTTACCCCCAAGTAACATTCTCGTCTCTGCTTGAAGCAGAATTGACCATTTATCAGATAATGCATAACGGGCATTAACCTGGAGGACTGGGCCAAGGAAAAAACCTAGTGAGGTCTTGTTCGTTGTGTGAACATAACTAGGAGTAATCATGAAAGCAAGTCCAACAGCTCCCTCTAGCGCTAATACATCATTAACTGGATATTCAAAAGCGACTAGCCCATGCCCATCAAAGCCTGGTAGTGGTCGGGCGACGCTAGTTTGATACCCTTGGTAGCCGATCCCCGCTCTCAACCCTAGAGAAATATTTTCACTAAGTTGCTTCCAATTCCGATAGACATAATCGATAGTTATAGTTGGCAAAACACGAGTTCGCAAGTCAACAAATGCAGGATCTGAAAAAGCTGAACCAAAGAAATTATCAGCTTTCCCTCCTAATCCAAAGTAGAGTTCAACTCCTACCTTTGGCTCTAAAGGGGTAGGTTCTACTGCGTCTTCCACCACAGGTTCAGAAATTTCCTCTTCCTCTTCTGGAAATTCTTCCATTGCAAATTCTTCTATGAATTCAACTTCTTCTACAGATTCCGGCTCTTCTACGAATTCAACTTCTTCTATAATTTCGGGTTCTTCTTCGATGTTTAAAGACTCTTTGGGTGTATCAATGACCGTAACTGATTCTATAACTGGCTCTACTTCCTGGGGTGGTTGATATACTAAAACACTGCTATTACTCCAATTTATCCCATCATATGATTGTTGCAAAAAGAGATAGTGCGTTTGCATTTTCTCAAGGGGACCTACGGTGTATTCTAACACCGAGGCATCAACTACCGTCCAATTGTCACTTTTCTCACCATCTACTTGGTACCTATAGGCAACAACTTGTTCGTCATTTTTGTCCCATTCCCAAGTAATGGAAATGGGGTCTTTAATTCCGACCGGCTCTTCAATCTCTGGCTCCTGTGGTGGGTCATAGACCAAAACACTGCTAGTACTCCAAATCTCCCCATCATACGATTGCTGCAAAAAAAGACTGTATTGTTTTGATCTATCAAGCGGTCCTACGGTGTACTGTAACACTGAGGCATCGACTACTGTCCAATTGTCACTATCCTCTCCATCTAACTGGTACCTATAGGCGACAACTTGTTCATCAGTTCGATCCCATTCCCAAGTAATGGAAATTTGTTCAGCAAATAATGGGTTTAGCATACTAATGTAAAATAATATAAGAAGAACTACTCCCATTTTTATCGAGTTTTTCATCCAGTTAAGACCTCCAATAGGATTCTAGAACATGCACCTTAGCGTAAACATGGATATTGGATAAGGTCAAGTAAAAAGAAGATTTTACTGCTAGACGCCTAGCAATTGTAGCATCCACGTTTGCGCATGTTCAAGTTCACCTTCGCGCAAAGGTCCTTCTTTATCACTGACAATAAACCAGTGCGTTTCAGAAGCTAACGTTCCGCCATGGCGGACTAATGCTTTTGAAATTGATTCGGCTGCATATCCAAAGAGAGAAGCCATTACTTTAAAAAATTTGGAATTAGTCTCTTTTATCGAGATTCTCGTATCAAAAGCAGCTACCTTAATTCCAACCAATGCATCTTGGGACAACTCTTTTAACATTGTACTGATTGCCCCAGTTGGTCTGAACCCGCGGGTGGGAGATCCAACTAAAAACAAATCTACACCAGCTAGAAGAGTTGATGAAAAAGCATCTACGTTCGCCACTTGAACAGTATGGGGTTCCTTTACACTATCTTTTAGCGCTAAGGCAACTTTTTCGGTATTCCCAAATATTGAATCATATACTATCAATACTTGCATAACGCACCTCCTTGTCTCTAAATATCCTACCATGCTTTTTTAGCGATGCATATACTTGAAATATAAACAATTGAAGACTTGAATTACCGCACCGTGGTCGTGTATGATCCTTAAATGGAACAGAAAGAACCCTTACGAATAATTAAAAATCTCTGTGTATTCTGTGGATCATCAAACGGAAATAATGAAATTTACCACGATGCGGTGGTAACTCTCGCTCAAGCGATGGCACAGAGAAGTATCAACCTTGTATATGGGGGAGGTGGAAGAGGCCTCATGGGCATCATGGCGGCAACCCTTCGGGATACTCCTGTCTCGGTAACTGGAATAATTCCGACAAAATTGTACGACATGGTGAAACATATTGCCCATGATGAAGATGAATTGCTCATTGTCTCCGATATGCATGAACATAAAGCAATCATGTATGCTCGCTCCGATGCCTTTATAGCTCTCCCTGGTGGCATTGGAACTCTCGAGGAGGTCATGGAGGCTTTGACTTGGCTCCAATTAGGTTATCATAATAAACCGGTTGGGTTACTTAACACAAATGGGTACTATGATAAACTACTTGAATTCCTCAACCATGCTGTGGCCTCCGGATTTCTACAACAAACACTACTTGAAACTCTCATCGTTACAGCAGATGCCAGTAGGCTACTCGAGGAACTCTCCACAGCTGCACTTATACTACCGCTCAAAATAGAACAATAACATACGGAGGACTTCTACTGTTTTTTCTCTTTATGCGTTATAATCCCAACCATGAGTACCAAACACAGAGCTCGAGATTATGTTTTTATTGTTTTTGGGTCGTTAGTCACTGCGGTGGGTATTAGTGCCTTTATTACACCAGCTAAACTTGCTGGTGGCGGGGTAAGCGGTATAGCTGTCATTTTCTACCATCTGTATGATTTTGAAGTTGGTACTACAATATTTTTATTGAGCCTACCTCTCTTCATTGCTGGAACCCGTATTTTTGGAGCTCGTTATGGAGTCATCTCTTTAGTTGGAACAGCCCTCCTCTCCTTGTTCACAACACTCTTTGGCTTACTATTCGGTTTTGAAGGCTTCCTCGAATATACCAATTCAGTCGACATTCTCCTATCGGCATTGTTTGGAGGATTTTTGTGCGGTTTTGGAATGGGCCTAGTCCTCAAAGGAGGTGCAAATACAGGGGGCACCGATATTGCCGCCCAAATTATTAGTAAATACACCCCTATTCCGGTTGGAACTTCACTTTTCATCGTTGATGGACTGGTTATTCTTGGTGGTGGCTTTGCCTTTGGTCTTGAAAGTGCTCTTTTTGCTGCTATCGCTTTATTTAGTACCAGTGCTTCGATTAACTTTGTCCTTTTGAACATGGGCACCCGTTATGCTAAAACAGCCTTAATTGTAAGCGACCTACATGAAGAAATTGCTCTACGAATTACCGATGAACTTGGCCATGGGGGAACATTGCTCCAAGCAACCGGAATCTATACTAAAAAAGATAAACCGGTCCTTATGACGGTCATACCGAACCAAAAAATAACCCAATTAAACTCCATTGTGAAGGAAATTGATCCTCAAGCCTTTATGATAATAGAAGAGGCCTACGAAGTGATAGGCGAAGGTTTCTCCCCTATGGAGAAACAAAGATGATCCAACCCCTATGGCGCCATATTAAAGAGTACCTTTTTATTCTATTTGGATCAGCTATGGCTGGTTTTGGCATTGCCGCTTTTACGATGCCAGCTAAAATTGCCGGTGGTGGTGTCAATGGTATCGCGACTATCTTGTTCCATACCTTTGGCTTTGAGCCAGGAATTTCAATGCTGGTTATGAACATTCCCTTGTTCCTCATTGGTTTGAAAGTATTTGGCCCTAAATATGGTTTGAAATCACTATTAGGAATGATTCTCCTTAGCCTATTTGTTAGTCTCACTGGCCGAATTATTGGCTATACCGGGATTATCCCCTATACCGATTCAGTTGACATTATGCTCTCAGCACTTTTTGGGGGCCTTTTCATTGGCTCGGGCATTGGATTAGTCATGAAAAGTGGTGCTAATACTGGTGGCACGGACATTCTTGGCCAAATAGTGAGTTACTTAACCCCCCTTCCTTTGGGGACAAGTTTGTTATTAGTGGATGCTATGGTAATTATTACTTCAGCCTTCATTTTTGGTATAGTCCGCGCTATGTTTGCCATCATTTCGGTCTATGTTTCAAGCCAAATGATTAATTATGTCATAATGGTTATGGGAACCAAATATG
>JAQVOO010000006.1 GCA_028702575.1 Sphaerochaetaceae bacterium | reverse complement strand
AGTTATTCTTGGAGGTTGTTGTGTAACCTTAACAGACCCAGAATTTCATTGTAAAGATTGTGAGCATGAGTGGAGAAAACATGCTGCGGTATAAAATCAATCTCGTGCTTTAAACTATATGTTTTATAGTTAAGCATAGGTCTAAAAAATTAATGAAGAAGAGGATCTATACATACAAATCCGCAGAAAAATGCTTTGATTGCATTCAGGGGGTATTGCTACCCCCTGATTTGAAACATGGATGCAATGTAAGGTTTAGAGCTACCTGTTTAGTAATGAATAAACTTTGAATACCCAACTTACTCACTGGTCCATAAACTTCCCATACAATTGAATAAGCTTATCAGAAAGCCCGCACAGGACGAACCATGCTAGGACTATACCGTCCCCCTACAGCATCTATCCCATCTGTAAAACTGAGACTATGTGCATAGTACTCATGTCCTTTTTCAGAGGAACTCCAGTAATTGTCTTTAGAAAAACCACCAAGGTTATTTTTAGCGAGTTCCTGGTACATTAAGTAAAGCTCTCTTTCACTCGGTAAAAACCAATCATCGTAGACAACATTATTTACTGTTATTGAAAGATCACTACTTACTTTTGCCGCATAGAAGGCTGTAGCAGCAGCACTCTCCGTTGGGTGACCATCATTGTGGAGATATGCACTATTTCCCATAGCGGTCACCAGCGCTTCTGTGTTTGCTTTTCCTGTTCCCAGTTCTATACTAGTAGTTCCAACATATGTATCGGGTCCTGCTGGAGATGTCCGATAAATTCCGAAAATATATTTAGGGTCTTCTGGTGTTCCGTTCCATCCTGCAGGCGCCGCTTCTAAATAGCGCCATCCATCGCTATACGAACCCTTATCATAAAATATATAACCACCGGTGGGACCAAGGCTTCTTACTTTATATACTGGTATAACTACAATACTCTTAGCATATCCGGCCAATACTCCACCGTTAAGCACCAATAACGTGACCACAGACTCGCCAGCTTTGTCGAATCTATAAGTAAATGTGGGGTTGTTTGTCCCTTCTTTGGACCCATTTACATACCACTGGTATTGCACAGTATTGGAGTAGGTCTCTGTAGAGGTAAATGTCATAACCTCTCCTTCTTCGACCGTTTCAGGCGTTTTGGTAAACGCCACGGTAAAAGGGCGGCCCATATCCTCCTTTAAGGTTATGGCCACATTACCCGTTCCAAACTGTATCTGGCTTTCTGGAATAACAACCTCTCCGCTTGTATTTTGATCCTTTACTATCCGTAGGATGAATATCCCTTCCCAAACTGCCTCGGGGCTTCCTGTGGGTAGTCCTTCATACAGTCCTACTTTCACCTTGTACCATCCCGTGGGAAGATCAACAATAGTTTTGCTGGCCGAGTTGCCGCCACCATCCAGCGGTAAATCGATCGGACCACTAATTATGTCGTCGTCAAGTTTTTCACTAATCACCACGGTTACTCTCGGGTCAGCAAGTTTTGACTGGCTATCAGTCCAAGAAACCGTCAAATCTAGATTGCCTGTTCCCACAAGTGGCTTTAGGCTTACTGTTGCTGTCGTTTTTTGGCTCTTTTTGATAGTTACATTAATTTTTGCAGTTCCGATCTTTATCTTGTCAACGTTATATCCATCGACAGTGATTTCCCACACACCTACCGCAAGGCTATCTTTAGTGAACGATTTTTCATCTTTGGAAAAATTTTCTACCATAAATTTGTTCCCTGATGGCCCGGCTCCACTAATTGTGTAGGTAGCAGTGTCCATTTCAATCCCAGGTTCCCAGGTAATATCACTATTGCGACTTCTACTGCCTAAATTTATTTCTAGATGGCCCTCTCCTGAGACTCCTTCTAGATTACAACTATAAAACCCCATCGCCAAAACAATAACAAGTATTAGCACAAACTTTGTCATGTGCTGTTTTGTTCTTCTCACCTCACTATCCCTCCATCCCATTAATCCGAAAGAAATACTCCTTTCGCTAATCCACATCAGAGCCCTAGGGCGGACAAGATGAGAGGGGTACAGCAAAGTCGCCCATAGGGGGTCCCGATTCACTTTAGACAAGAAATCGTTGTATCTGTAAAGACCAAGATTCAAGTCTTACAAGACAAACTAATATATCACTAACTTGTCGGCTAGATCTTTTTATCTCTTTGTTATCTTTAGGATCTATTTCTTAACTTGTACCGCTACCTATGTAGCCGCTAAATGCGCTACTGGTACGCGAAACGGTGTATTAAAACAGCCACACATAGGTTATAATACTTGTTGCATATGTGTTTTTCTCCGAAAGATAATAGGCTTTTCTTTCATAAAGTATCAACAAACAATGGACTGGAAATCGCCTAGAATAAATATCTTGGCGGCAAAAGCAACCATGGAAGCAAGCGAAATAAACAGTTAGTTAAGTTCTGGATTCGCTTTCAAAGAATGAGGTAATCCAAGAAGGGACAGGAAACATAAGGAATCGAATCTATATTATGAAAAAGTATCTGGATATTTTTCGGTAAACTATTGCCTAACAACACTCCTATAATTCCAATAAACATGGAAATTAGAATTAGGAGAATAAGATTTTGATTATTTATGAGTTGATTTAGGAATATAAAGCTTAAAGTTCTGTGTATTCTGTAGATCTATCGGAGGATTGTATGAAACTAAATACCATGGAAGTGCTCTCTAGACAAGAAATCGAAGCCATTATTGTAGCTGCCCGTGATGTGTTGGAAAACAAGGGTGTCCAAATCGGCAGTTTACCAGTATTAGAGCTGTTGGCAGCTTCCGGCTTGCCTGTCGACCGAGATGAGAAAATGGTGCGATTTCCCCAAGAGATACAAGATAAGTTATTATCAGGGGTCCCTACTTTTTTAGAAGTTGTTGACCGAGATGGAAAAACAGCTTTCACCATAGGAGATGGGAAACCTCACTTTGCCAGTGGCCACAATGCTGTAAACTGCTATAGCTATAAGGACGATGCAATACACCCCTTTACCACGCAAGATGTGCGGGACTTTGCCGCAATATCTCATCATCTTGATGAGATAGAGATGATCGGATTACCTAGTTCTCCTAGTGATGTAGATCCAGATTACTCATTACTAGTGGCGCTGAAGACGGTCATGGAGACAAGCACAAAACCTATTTTCTTCTCAACTGATAGTAAACTTATCAATCACATTGCTATGGATATGGCAGATACACTCTACAAACGTCCGAAAGGGGCTATGAAAACATACATGATCAGTCAACTCTCACCAACTTCCCCCCTCTTTTGGGAAGAGAGTACTGTTGAAGCCTTGGCAGAATGTGCACGGCGTAAGTTTCCCGTTGCCATACTCCCCGAACCAATTACTGGACTCACAGCCCCCTATTCACTAGCCGGTCTGTTGACTCTTAACACGATAGAGGCCCTTTCAGGAATCTACATCGTTCAAGCACTCCAGCCGGGTAGCTCAGTACTCTGGGCGAGCAGTTGGACCGCTTTCGATATGAAACGGAGCGCAGCACTGGTCGGTTCCTTAGAGACAAGTCTCTGTCGAATAGGGGGTGCCCAGATAGCAAAAGCATTAGATTTACCTGCTCACACTACTGCACCAAATTCTGATAACCACGCGCATGATGAGCAAAACAGCTGGGAGAGAACCTTCAGTTTAATTTGCGCGGCAGCAGCAGCTAATGATCTGATAGTAAACTGTGGAATGTATGCCTGTGGCATGACCATCAGTCTTGAACAGCTGGTTATGGACGCGGAACTTGTTGGCCAAGTAAAACGGTTAATGCAGGGTATACAAGCCGATGACTACTACATAGCAAAAGAGCAAATCATGCACACCGACCCGCGTGGAACATTTGTTATGGACGACCATACTCTGGACCTTCTTTACAGCGATGAGCATCGTGAACCTCTTATCGCCTCGAGGAATAACTATCATATGTGGAAAGAGTCTGGTTCAAAAGACTCACTAGAATACGCGCACGAAATTGTTGAGAAGTTGTTACAACTAAAGGTACCTCAACTCTCACCTGAACTAGTGAATAAGTTAGATGCAATCATTAAAAACTCGTAACTGCGCCCAGTTGTAATCTGAAGTTCTTACATTATTAAAAGAATTATTTGAAAATAATAACGCCTGAGTATGTAAGATTCAATTAAAAAGGCTTTCTTTATACGTGTAAATGTCATAAGAAAAGTATATGTGAATATCTGTAAGATTATGTATTACATATATATGTAAAATTATTTTAAAATAAATACAAAGGCAGGGCAAATAAAATTAAATACTATTGACATAAGTCCTAACTTGGGTTAGATTATTAATCATATTCCAAATAAAGGGAGAATGAAATATGAAAAATCTAAAAAGAACTTTAGGGGTTGTCTTAGTAATCATGATGTTGATTGTACCTGTCTTTGGGGCTGGTGAAGAAGCACAACTAACTTTGACGACACATGTCGGTGAGACCATCGAAAATACGGGAGTAAGAATAACTGAAAATGTAGCGGATGTCTCAGAAACAACTGCTTTTGATAGTATATTTTTTGCTTCCAACAGTGTTGTTACAGTCGAAACAACAAAAGATAATTCTCTTTTTGCAACCACAGGAGAATTTGCTGTATTAGTAAGAAGGCAAATCTCTGGTCAGATTGGTGTTTCTATTACAGCCCAACCACTAAAAAATGGAACCAGCTATCTAAATTACACTTTGCTCTCAACTAGCAATCTTGAAGATAATAGTAGCAATACTATCGCAATAGGAGAAACTGCTGGAACAGGCCAGTATAAGACCACTTCTGGTGCTGGAGATTGGGGCGTGCAAGTGGTGAGAGACCAAAATGTATTCACTTATACAATACCAGCAGATCTTAATGCGTCAGCGGGTACGTATACTTCTACTATCAAATTTGCATTAATCGCTCCTTAATTATAACGTGGTAATTGTATGTATCTCCCTACTAGCAGTTTTGCAAGCAGAGAGATACATATTTTTATGGGTTTGCAGAGTAACTTTTCCAAAATTTTATTCCTTACATATATTTTAGAACAATGATATTAAAAAATGTTTATCAGGTGCTTTATTTCCTGCTAAGTGGAAGTAATCGATCGGCGCTTTGAATCCATTGCTCTGGTACTCTTGTTATCTTTTTTATGATGGGTATACTACTGGCATAGGAGGGAGCGAGTCTGTGCACTACATTCCTGGATTGTGGATATTTATACTTTCTGCTTTTATTTTACTGCTTATCATGCTTTTTAGCTGGACAAAGTGGCGGATGCCTATTGGGAAGGCTTTTCTTTTACTAATTGCCAGTGCTTTTATTTGGGTCGTCGCGTTTATCTTGGAACTGACAGCGATTACGCTACCAATGAAGCTATTATTTGCTAGGATCCAATTTATTGGAATTATTTTTATACCAATTGCCTGGATTTACCTTGCATTAATTTTTTCTAGTCGTACGCTTTCTCCTCTTGTCTGGATTTTCGTGTATGCAGTTGCTGCAATCTCCTTAGTATTTGTCTTCATACCCTTTCCAAACCTATTTTGGGGAAATCCTACACTTACTAATGCAATCATTAATTATGATTATGGGTTTTGGTTTTACTTTGTATTAGAGCCCTTTGTATACATCCTTTTAATATACTCCTTGTTTATATTTGCCCAGATGTTTGTCCGTTCTTCTAACATTTATCGGAACCAGATCCTGTTAATTATTATGGGAACTCTTTTACCTGCACTGGTAAATCTTTTGTATGTTTTTGGAATTACTCCTGTAGAAAACATCAACTACTCCACAGCCACATTATCCATTACTGGTATGTTATTTGGTTGGGCACTATTTCGGTATAAGTTTTTAGATCTTATTCCCATGGCGCGGGATATATTGGTAGAAACGATGGCCGATCCCGCTATGTTACTCGATAATAACCATCGTATTGTAGATGTGAATCCAGCTGCAAAAAAAATACTTGGCGATGAAAAAGAGATTGTTGGTCACTTTCTTGGCGAACTAACCAAAAATAATGTAGGGACTAATATTGCTTTACACTTACATCCTTCTTTGGATAGCAAAAGTAGCAAGGATCTCATTACTATTGGAACTCATTTCTATGATTGTGCCGTTACCACATTTTCTCGAGGTCAAGAGATGGGGAATGCTTATATCATTATTTTACACGATGTTACCGAGCGTGAACTATTGTATCGTCAAATTGAAGAAATAAGTCGACGCGACCCCTTAACCGGCGTTTTCAACCGTGGAGAATTAGAAAAACGGGTCAATCAAATGTGTCGTACATCATATTCGCACAATATTCCGTTGACCCTCATCATGCTGGATATAGATTTCTTTAAAGAAATCAATGATACCTATGGGCATGATGCTGGCGATCAGGCTTTGGAAATGTTAGCGAAAATTCTATTTAAAACAGTGCAACCTGCTGATGTCGTTGGACGTTTTGGTGGGGATGAATTTATCATCAGTGCATTACATTGTGATTCTACTATGGCCTCTGTTCTTGCAGAGTCTATCCGCACTAGTGTTGCAATGTGCCAATTACACGCAGATGGGAATCTTTTTTCCATGCAAGTGAGTTTGGGCATCGTTACCGTTGGAGAGGGTAATACTATTAAACAGCTTTATGAATGGAACTCCCTCTTAGTAAAAGTTGACAAAGCTCTCTATAAGGCTAAGCAGCAGGGAAAGAATCAGTTTGTTGTGTTCAGTCCATAAAACAGCCGATCTCTTTTAAGAAATCGGCTGTACGGATAGAAAACTAATACTAGGCTAGGAGCCTATTCAAATCTTCCTCAGCAGAAGTAATCGGAGTGATCTCAAAATTATCGACAAGAATTTTAAGTACATTGGGTGACACAAAAGCTGGAAGTGTGGGCCCTAACAGAATGTTCTTAACTCCCAAATGGAGGAGGGTAAGTAAAATACAGACCGCCTTCTGCTCATACCACGAAAGGACAAAGCTTAAAGGTAACTCGTTTACCGAACAATCAAAAGCATTAGCTAGTGCAAGGGCCACTTGGATTGCCCCGTATGAGTCATTACACTGTCCCATATCGAGCATTCTAGGGATTCCTCCAATTTCACCAATCTTCATGTCGTTAAAACGGAACTTACCACAAGCTAGGGTCAGAATGACGGTATCATCCGGTGATTTTTCAACAAACTCGGTATAGTAGTTTCTTCCCACCCGGGCACCATCACAACCTCCAACTAAGAAGAAGTGCTTAATATCGCCAGCTTTCACAGCTTCAACCACTTTACCGGCAACAGAGAGGACTGTTGCGCGACCATACCCAGTTGTCATCGTTGACCCACCGTTAATACCAAACATGGGTGTATCTTCTGCATAACCACCCAGCTCTAAAGCCTTTTCAATGACTGGAGTAAAATCTTTGTCTTCTCCAATATGGACTAATCCAGGGTAACTCACCACTTCAGTAGTGAAAATACGATCAATGTAATTTTCTTTGGGGGGCATGAGGCAGTTTGTCGTAAACAAGACCGGCCCAGGAATATCTAAGAATTCCTTTTGCTGGTTTTGCCAAGCTGTCCCAAAATTACCTTTCAAGTGTTTAAAAGCCTTGAGCTTGGGGTATCCGTGGCTTGGGAGCATCTCCCCATGGGTATAAATAGAGATACCTTTACCTTCAGTTTGCTGGAGCAGTACATATAAATCATATAAATCATGCCCACTGACCACTATGAAAGGACCTTTTTCTACCAAGAGGGGTACTTCAACAGGAACTGGATCTCCATAGGTTGAAGTATTGGCTCTATCGAGGAGTTCCATACAAGCTAGATTCACTTCGCCTGTTTTCAAGACTAAGGGCAGTAGCTCGGAGGCATCCATATCACTACCAATTGCCCGCATAGCCGTAAAACAGAATTCGTTGACGCTATCATCAACATAGCCAAGGACCCAAGCATGATAGGCATAAGCGCCCATACCTCTTAAGCCTAGTAGAATCAATGACTTTAACGAGCGGATATCTTCATCTCCTCGCCAAATATCTTCCATTGGATAGGCGGTAGTATTACCCCCTAAAGCTGCTGTTTCAGTATCAATTCTTTTAATAAGGTCTTTCAGGGTGACATTATTAAAGCTGACGTTAGTAATCGCTGTAAACAACCCTTCTAGCATAATATGAACTGCAGCTTTGGAGAGGGTTTTACCCTCTGCAGCACGCGAGAGAGCAACAAGCGCTCCGGTCATGGTATCTTGTAAGTTGGCCGTATCGGCCATCTTACCGCACACGCCTTTTGCACCTGTACAAGCTTTTCCTCGTGCTGTTTGTTCACATTGAAAACAGAACATTTCTGACATTGTCTCCTCCCAGGGGAATTTTACCCCTTATCTAATTAATAATTACACCGTTTTAATAACAAAAAGATGCATTGTTTCTTGACCGAGATTGGTAATAGCGAGCATAGTTTTAGCTGGTATAGCTATAATAGATCCTTCTGGATAGCTTTTTTGCTCTTGATCGTTGAGCTTCAATCCTAAAACTCCTCTGGTAATAATAAAATGAGCGGCCTCTGGAGTTGGATGGGGATCAACTGACTCTCCTTGAGCTAAGCTAAGATGGTTAATCCTGACACATGGTTGATTCACGATACGTTCGACGCGAGTAGTATCATCAGTACTAAATGTATATAGAGTTTCTATCATGGGCGATCTCCTTGTTGGCTTACCGAGAAGGTAGCTTTAGCTGTTAATTGAGAAATTTGGATTTTGATTATTGCAGTTTGCTCTAAACGTTTTTCAATGTAAAGATGAGCCTCTTTAAGGTATTCAGGAGCATATTTTTCAGCAATTGCCAGCAACGCTTGTCGTTTTTCTTGCACATCGGTTACCAATTCTGCTGTGCCGAAGGCGATTGCCGATTCATATTCAGTTGAAAATTTACTGGGTTGCAAACAAGTATAGCCAACACAGGTGAGGCAAACTTGCTTGTTTTTGGCAAGAACATCTAATTTATAGCCTTCGGTGGCACAATGAACGTAGATAGTATTATTGACCAAAGCTGGAGAAACGGGGATCCCATAGGGACTTTCATTAGGTCCACTCATGGAGAGAACCCCATATTCGGCTTTAGCAATAATGTGTAGAGCTACTTCACGGCTTTGTTGGCGATCTTTTTTTCTCATGTTTTACATCCAATACAAAAAGAATAGCATAGATGGGAAAAAATGTGAGTTGCAAATGCAACATTGCAATAAGAGAAGGAAAAAGTTTATGGTAATACAGAGCTAGTTTAGGAATATTCCTACTTATATGCATAAATATACACTAAAAGGGGTATACAAAAACTAGAATTGAATATATATACATGGAATAGGAATATATTTCCTATTTGAAGGAGGCATATTACATGATTACAGTGGGTGTTATTGGATCTACCGGGTATGCAGGGGCAGAACTGATGCGATTACTGTGTCGTCATCCTCATGTAGAAAAGATATTAGCTGCCTCACATAGTTATGTGGGAGACCCTTTTTCCCAAATATATCCTAATTTCAATAAAATATTTGACGCTCCTTGTCAAGCCAGCGATATGGCTACTTTGGCAAAACAATGTGATCTCCTTTTTTTATCATTACCGCACGGTATATCTTCTCAACATGTAACTGAAGCGATGGTAGAGGAGTGTCTAATTATCGATTTAGGAGCCGATTTTAGGTTTAGTGATGTTAGTGTTTATGAAACTTGGTATAAAACTAACCATAAGAATCATCACCTCTTAGCTAAAGCTGTCTATGGCTTATGTGAACTAAACCGCCAACAAATAAAAACTTCACGTTTAATTGCTAACCCCGGTTGCTATACCACTTGTTCAATTCTTACAACATATCCGCTATTGGCCAAAGATCTCATCGATGCAGATACTGTTGTTATTGATGCGAAATCAGGAGTTTCGGGGGCTGGAAGAGGAGAAAAACTGGGATCTATGTTTTGTGAGAGCAATGAATCGATAAAGCCGTACGGTGTAACTACCCATCGACATACTCCCGAGATAGAAGAACAGCTTTCGTTAGCCCAATCACATGGGACTCAGAATTCAGGAGTAATAATTTCTTTCACCCCTCATCTAGTTCCGATGAATCGGGGGATTTTAGCGACAGTATATGCAAAACTTAGACCAGGAGTAACTCAAACTGACGTAGAAGATGCCTATGCCACTAGCTACAAAAACGAACAGTTCGTACGCGTGTTACCTTATGGAAACTTTCCAGAAACACGGTGGGTGAAGGGTTCTAATTATTGTGATATTGGATTTACTATTGATCAGCGCACTCAACGGATTGTAGCTTGTGGAGCTTTAGATAATCTAGTCAAAGGTGCCGCTGGACAAGCAGTGCAGAATATGAATATTCTGTTTGGATTTGAAGAAGCGACTGGATTGGATGCCATTTCGGCCTTTCCGCTCTAGATGGAGGATGTTAAATGCAGATAGTAACAGGTGGTGTGCTTGCCCCAAAAGGATATAAAGCTGGTTCTGTAGCAGCCGGTATTAAAAAGAAAAAATTAGATATGACCGTGCTTGTTTCCGAAGAACCAGCCACAGTTGCTGGTGCTTATACAACAAACGTAGTTAAAGCAGCACCGGTCCTGTGGGATCAAGATATTACACGTGCAGATCATTGCGTACGTGCTGTAGTGGTTAACAGTGGCAATGCCAACGCATGTACAGGAGCACAAGGGGTACAAGATGTGCAAGCTACAGCGAACCATGTCGCTCAACAACTCAACATTGAGCAAAAAGAAGTCTTGGTATGTTCCACCGGTGTTATTGGTGTGCCACTTGTGATGGATACCGTTCTAAAGGGAGCCAGTGACTGCCTCGCTCATTTACAAACTGGAGCAACTGCTGCAACAGATGCGGCTACAGCAATTTGTACAACCGATACTTTTAGTAAAGAGATTGCGGTAGAAATTGAGATTGATGGAACTACAATTAGAATTGGGGGCATGGCTAAAGGATCGGGAATGATTCACCCTAACATGGCCACTATGCTTTCATTTATTACTACCGATGCTACTGTTGAGAAAGCATACCTACAAAAATTACTAGGAACTACGGTGATAGATTCCTACAATATGATCTCGGTTGATGGAGATACAAGCACCAACGATACAGTGTTGGTTTTAGCTAATGGAACTTCCAAAGCTCCTGCAGTTACGGCAGGATCAGCCTCTGAAGATGCTTTTGTTAAAGCTTTCCGCTACGTTCATACTGAACTAGCAAAAATGATTGTACAGGATGGCGAGGGGGCCGGAAAGTTTATTGAAGTTACCGTAAAAGGGGCTCAAACAAAAGAAGATGCCAGAATTATGGCTCGTTCAATCATTTCTAGTAACTTGGTAAAAACAGCCTTCTTTGGTTCAGATGCTAATTGGGGCAGAATTATATGTGCCATGGGGTATTCGGGAGCAACTTTTGATCCTAATCTGGTTTCAATTACCTTTGTCAGTGAAGCGGGGATGATAGTAGTTTTGCAAGAGGGGACTCCCCTGAAATTTGATGAAAATTTAGCAAAAAAGATTTTGCAAGAGAACATAATCTCGGTCGTTATTACAGTTGGTTCAGGGAGTGTAGAAGCAACTGCGTGGGGTTGTGATTTATCGTACGAATATGTGCGAATCAATGGAGATTATAGAAGTTGACTATGAAACGTGAAATTGAAAAAGCCAGTGTACTTATTGAAGCCCTCCCGTATATCCGCCGTTTTGCGGGGAGTATTGTGGTAGTGAAGTATGGTGGAAGTGCTATGGTAGATAATGAGATTAAAACTTCCATTATTCAAGATATTGCTATGATGAAAATGATTGGTATGCGTCCGGTGGTAGTGCACGGTGGAGGCAACTCCATTACCAGCTTATTAGAACGCCTGGGTAAGCAATCTACATTTATCGATGGGCTACGAGTTACCGATGCAGAAACAGCCAAAATAGCTGAAATGGTCCTCTCAGGTACTATTTCCAAAGAATTGGTCCAGGCGCTACAGGGACAAGGTATTCAGGCGGTTGGTATAAACGGTAAAGATGGCGATACGCTCATCGCTAAGAAAAAGCTTTCAGATGGTAAAGATCTGGGCTTTGTCGGAGAAGTTATACAGGTAAATACCCAACTACTAGAATCATTAATGGCTAGCGACTTTGTACCGGTAGTAGCCCCGGTTGGGACTGATTTTGCTGGGAATACCTATAACATCAATGCTGATTACGCTGCTAGCGCGATAGCAGGGGCTCTACATGCTCAAAAATTAGTATTTTTAACCGATGTTGAAGGCATTTTACGAGACAAGGACGACCCTACTACAAGATTAAGTCAAATGACCCTTCGGGAAGCGGAGAACTATATTGCTGATGGTACCATCAGCGGTGGGATGATACCAAAAGCACAATGTTGTATGGACGGTATTAAACAAGGCGTCCAAAGTGTCCATATTTTAGATGGCCGTATTCCCCATTCTTTATTGTTAGAGATTTTTACCAATGAAGGAATCGGGACTATGATGACACGATAGGAGTGAAAGATGGATAAAATGATTACTATAGGAAAATCGGTATATATGGAAACATATGCACAATTTCCTCTCGTCCTTAATAGAGGATCGGGGCGGTATGTTTTTGATACCCAAAATAAAAAATATCTCGACATGGTGGCAGGTATTGCAGTTAATATCTTGGGCTATGGTGATCCACTTTTGTCAGAAAAGTTAAAATCTGTAGTTGAAGATGGTTTGTTACATTGTTCTAATTTTTACTGGAATCCGTATGCCATAGCCGCGGCTGAAAAGCTTTCTCGATTAAGTGGGATGGAGCGGGTTTTCTTTTGTAACAGTGGTACTGAAGCCAATGAAGCCGCGATTAAACTGGTGCGTAAATATGGTAGTACACAAGATCCTGCTAAGACCGATATTATTACAATGGAACACTCTTTTCATGGCCGGACCTATGGTTCAATGACTGCTACCGGGCAGCCGAAATACCAAGGGGCCTTTAAACCGTTAGTTCCTGGTTTCTCTTATGCCCAATTCAATGATTATGAGAGTGTAAAAGAATTGGTCACTTCCCGAACTTGTGCAATTTTTATTGAAGTCGTCCAGGGCGAAGGTGGCGTTATTCCAGCTGACCCGAAATTCCTCAAACAAGTACGCGAATTGTGTAACCAACATGACATTCTGCTTGTATTTGATGAAGTACAATGTGGTTTAGGACGTACCGGGTACTCGTTTGCTTGGCAGATAAGTAACGTAAAACCTGATGTGATGACCCTTGCTAAAGCTTTAGGGGCCGGGGTTCCCATTGGTGCCCTGGTAGCAACGGGAAAAGCCGCTCAAGTATTTACCCCTGGAGATCACGCAGCAACTTTTGGGGGCAATCTCCTAGCTAGTGCCGCCGCTAATTGTGTACTTGATCGCCTTGCAGATCCTACATTCTTGCCTCATGTCACCACAGTTGCTAATCGTATACGTTCCGCATTAAGCAAATTACAACAAACCTATGTGCAGCTTACAGAGATTCGAGGCATAGGGCTCATGGTGGGTGTAGAGATGTCTATTCCGGTTCGCCCCATCATTGAAGCGTGTATGGAGGCCGGATTACTAATTGCAAGTGCCGGTCCCAATGTATTGCGGTTTGTACCACCGTTGACTATTACTGAGGAAGAAATTGATACTGCGATGGCAATTTTAGCGGATGTGTTGGCCCAGTTATTAAGTTAATGTATTTTCTCAGAATAAACGTTTCTCTATTTTTTACAGCTAAGGTAAGTACCTAATACCTGTTAATTAGATACTCAGGTGATGGATGTTTTTACGAGAAACTAGAGGTCTGTATGTTATAATCCGTGCTAACGTCTAAAACTAGTTAGTTCTGCTTCATGATAATCTTATTATTAAAGCCTAGTGGGGCGTCATATCTTTTCTTGCTAGCTTCTACTATATTAGGTATGATACTCTTTTGAGGTGCTAGTGCGTTGATGGAGGCATGCATGGAACAAACCATACGGAGAATTGTGATTATAGTAGTAATGCTTTCATGTGTTTTGATCACTGCATTTGCTACGTTAACAATTCCACCCAATGTGCTCGATAATTCTAATCAGTTACTTGCTGCAACTGTACCTGTTTCGTATGGAGAGCCTTCTTTTCGCGAGCGAATTTTAGTTCGAACACAAGGAGAGCGTGATCCGGTGGGATTAGTTCTTTCGGGGGGATCAGCACGGGCTTTTGCCCACATTGGTGTCTTACAATATATTGAAGAGCTTGGAATTGTACCCGATTTTATTATATCGAATTCTATGGGTTCGTTGGTGGGAATTTTGTATGCAGCTGGCTTATCACCTGAACAAATATTTACCATTATCGCTGAATTAGACATCACCCAGCTTTTTGACCTTTCATGGCCAATTTCTGGTGGGATCTTAGATACTTCTCGGTTTACTGCATTGGTAGCCGCATATTTAGGTGAAAATTGCCAAATAGAGCAATTCCCTATTCCTATTATGATTGTAAGTGAAGACTTAGCAACTAAACGCCAAGTAAGAATTATGGAGGGAAACGTTTTAGAAGTATTGGAAGCGGCATTTGCACTTCCGGTTTACTTTTCGCCAGTTGCATTTCGGGGGCATTTATTAATTGACGGGGGGATAACTAATTTAGTTCCTCTCGATATTGCTTATGATTTTACCGACACAACTATCGTTTCAACTACTTTTTATGAAGGTAGTAATGTTAATCTGAGAAATGCAATAAGTATTCTCAATACATCGTTAGATATCGGAAAACGTCGCCAAGGAATAGAAGCACTACTAAATCATAACGATACTATCTGGATTCGTTGCGATGTAGAAGATTTTTCTTTCATGGATTTTGCCGCTTTGCCAGAAATCGTTACACAAGGGTATCTATCCGCTCAGTTAAAAACTCAAGAACTAAAAACTCTTGATGCACGTGGTACCACGAGTGACATGAGGGAATATCGGGCAGAATTCTTGACCAAACAAGCCCAAGTCCTGAGTAACTATCACCTTTATACTAGGGTAAAACAGCGAAAACTGTCGCAACAATTATTTTTTGGTTTGCGTTCTGTTAATTACCAGAGTGACCCATGGTATTTAAGAGATGAAGTAACTATGGGTTTGCTTTACAATTTGCGGTGGAAATCGCTGTGGTTTTCAATGCATGGAGGAGCTGGGTGGGAGTCTCTTTCTCCTATGAAAATATATCCGAGCCTTACCGCATCACTTTCATACCAAATGGTAACACCTGTTCTATTCGAATTTGACTTCGCTCTTAGCGCTGATGAAAATTGGCTTCCCACATGGTACCACCGTTTGGCTCTCCAAGCACGTAAGGCTTTTATTGATGATCAACTTTATACTACTTTACAACTCTGGTGGGAGAATCAACTAAGTTCAGATTTTGCATTACAGGGCATGTTAGTGCATGGTGGGGTAGTATTAGATTGGCAATCGGTTAAAAATTCGCCATTGGATGTGCGCGTGGAAGGGGCGTATCAGCTTTCAGGCAACTGGGATAGGCAATTTTTACATACAAGAATTGACACGAATATTCCAGTTTCACGCGATTTTTATTTACAATTGGGGTATACCGGCCGCTATGCTCTTGATGCGCTAGGGAATGTTCCCATCTACCGTGGGGATGGATTTAAAACTTCTGCAGCAGCTGTGCTTGCTCAGGGGAGTCTTGGGAGCACCACAATTTCTCCCGCTAATTTCATGGTGATAGGACGGCTTGGCTTTGATTGGCAACCTCAGTCTTTTAAACCAACCGCGGGAGAGTTGCTGATTTTTGAAGAATCCTCGCTAGGTATTTATGGGGATATGTTGTGGCATCGTGAGAATCAAATAATACCCCAAATGGCGTTTGGTGCCCGTATTAAAACGGTAATCTCACTTTTAGGACTGAACTCCTTGCCTACCTCTTTCTATATTGGCTATGATGGCCCCACCAATGGTATATTTTGGGGTTTTATGTTTGGACGGTAAATATGGAAGAAGTGCGCAGTGTTCCCGGGTGGTTGCTTAATCGTAAACTACCCGATTCGGTCTCATTAGAAGTGTTGGATAGTAATCAAAAGGTACTATTTTCAAGTTCAGGGAAATGGCTACACCCCTTATTGGCAGCTGAAGCCTTCCTGGCCCAATCTACATATGATGCTTCAACTTTAGTATTACACGATCGTATTACTGGTCGAGCAGCAGCTGCTCTTACGGTACGGATGGGATTTAAACTGGTTAAGGCGTCTTTGATGAGTCAGTTGGCCGAATCTCTCTATGATAGATATGAGGTAGCTTACTGTGCTGACCAAGTTATTCCACGAATTGCTTGTCAGACTGAAGAATTGACTGCATGCAGTACGGACTTAGATGCAATTCACTCAATGATTCAGTTACGGGCCCAAAGTGCAACAAGTCCCCAGATATAAGTTAGTTATAACGAACAATTGTTATTGACAGATTATGTTTATTTTAGGTATCGTTCCTGCATGAATCCATCAGCTGTAATACCTGCTTTACTCCTTACTCTTTTTGCCGGACTTTCGACAGGGATCGGCGGTTTGCTGAGTATGTTTCAAAAAAGGAATAGTTCACGATTCCTATGTGTTTCTTTGGGGTTTTCAGCAGGGGTTATGATCTATCTCTCTTTTATGGAGATCTTGCCCGAAGCGCTGAGTTATTTAGAACGTTATTATTCGCCCCGTCAAGCAAGTGTATATAGTCTCCTCTCTTTTTTTCTGGGAATTGCCATAATTGCTTTAATAGACCGTTTTGTCCCCTCGCGCGATAACCCGCACGAAATTCCAAATGTAATGAAGATGGTCAATGCACCTTATCATATTAGCGATGAACACCTTCTCCGCACCGGTATTTTATCTGCGTTAGCAATCACTATTCATAATATTCCCGAAGGGCTAGTGACTTTTTCGAGTTATCTAGCCGATCCTCAAATTGGCATTAGTATCGCCATAGCCGTAGCTATTCATAATATTCCAGAAGGAATTGCTGTGGCAGTACCGATCTATTTTGCGACTGGAAACCGGACAAAGAGCTTAGTTATTGCCCTATTATCTGGACTTTCTGAGATGTTAGGAGCTGTATTAGGTCTTCTCTTATTCTCAGTAGCTAATGTGGAACTTATGCTTGGATTTGTATTAGCTTCCACAGCTGGTGTAATGATCTATATTTCATTTGATGAATTGTTGCCTACTGCAGAGCGCTATGGAAAGCACCACTTAGCCATTTATGGTGTACTAGGAGGAATGGGAGTTATGGCTGTTAGTCTTCTCTTGCTTGCTTAGAGAATTCGCAACCACAATAATCTTGCCGATAGAGATTTAACATCCGTGATAATTCCAGACTCCGTTGGAATCCCCCTTTTTTCTTAAAATTCAAAGCCACAAAATTATCCCAATGCTTTCCAACCTTAAAAATCAGAGGGGAGTTTTTATGGGGACTGACGGTTAACGTTGTGGTGAAATAAGGGATTCCCAAACGTTTTGCCTCTTGAGCTGCTTCTGCTAAATTATAAGCAAAACAGATTGCACAACGTTGGCCCTGTTCGGGGTCTTGTTCGTGCCCCTTAATTGCGTGGAGCCAGCTAGTATGGTTGTATGGCTGATGGATGATTTTTAAGGCAAAATGGTCGGCAACAACTCGGAGTGCTTTAAACCTTTTTTCGGCCTCTTCAGGTGGGAAAATATTACTATTTCCAAAAAAAAGGATGGGCTCATATCCCTCTTCGCGCAATCTTTCAATTGAGCTGGTAGAGCAAGGGCCACAACAACAATGTAGTAATAACTGATCCATAATCTCACTGTAGCGTGGATCTTATACTGTGGCAAGACTGGCAATAGGTTATAAAATATGGCATGATACTATTAATCTGTTTTGGGAGGCTTGGTCCATGAAGAACCCTACTTTACTGGTAGCTGCAGCCATAATTTTAGTAATAGTATTTACGCCAGTAGCTCAGTCAGTCAAAATTACATTAATTCTGCTTCTTCTTATTATCACCCTCTACCTAAAAAGAGGGTATATTTTTGTTGCTCTTGGTTCACGTGCTCTTAATGGAAGAAATCCCGATGAAGCTAAAGCTTGGCGCTATTATACCATGGGCTGGAAAGCCGGTTTGCCTCCCAGTTACACGATTATGCTTGGTAATTTATTTGTGCAACGAGGAGATCCTACCGTTGCCCTTGAAATATTTGATTCAGTTATTGCAAAACAACAGCGTAGGCAAAAAGATGGTGAGATTATCGCCAGTGCTAAAACTTCTCGGTCTATGGCACTGTGGGTACTTGGGAAACGGGATGAAGCTATCGATTCCCTGCAAGAGTTACGTGATCAAGGGCGAATGGATAAGAACCTCGTAGTAAATCTTGTTAGTTATTTGCTAGATGAAAACAGGTTAACCGAGGCTAAAGATGTAATTGAAGAGGCCGCTGAACATCTGGATGAGACTCCTGGTATGGTTGACAATCGTGGTCACTATATGTTTCTAACGGGATCGTTACTTGAAGCACGCAAAATCTACGATACGCTAATTAGTGATGGAACCCCCCGTTTCCCAGAAGCATATGTGCATGCTGCACAAGTGAAAATAGCACTAAAAAACCATAAAACAGCAGCTCTCCTATTAGAAAAAGCCCTCGAATGTCCTTTTTATAAAACATCAACAGTAACGAAAGAAGAAGTTACCCAACTCCTCGAAGAGCAGTACGGCCTCTTTGATAGTGATGTAGGGGGGGATGATTTGATTGAAGATGTGTTGGAAAGGACCCTCTACGACAATGACATGTTTGATGAAGAATCACCCAATACCGATCTCACTGAAGATGATGATGTTGAACCAAATATTGAATTGGCTCCTGAGGATTATATAGATGAAGACGAATCCGAAATAGAAATTGATTCTGAAGATATTTCTGAATTAGAGTCAGAGTTATTTGATGACGATTACGATGAGGAAGAAGACGAAAAAAAATAGGGAAATTGTGTGAAAAAAATTCTCAAGTTCCTAACAGGAAGGCTTTTTTCTTTTATACTCTTGGTTGCGCTACAGCTAGGTGTTGTTATCTGGGTCGTTACGAACTTTATGTCGGCTAGTGCGTACTACATCCCGATTGCCTATACATTGGCTTTTATCAGTGTATTCTTTTTGGTCAGTGGTGACGACCATCCTATTTATATAATTTCTTGGTTATTATTAATTTATGTGGCGCCGCTATTAGGGGTCCCTTTTTATCTCATTTTTGGTAATAAACGTAGCAGTGCTAAATTGTCACGGCAGATGGCGAAATACCAAGAGCATTATGAGAAAGAGATGCGCGCAATACTGCCAGAACCAGACCCTAGTGTGCGCAATGGATTATTTGAGTCTTCTCCTCTTTTTGGTCGGCAGTCCGATTACATTCGTAATCTGACAGGAGCTCCGGCATGGAGCGGTACTACCGTCGAATATTTTCCGCTTGGTGAAGATGTTTTTGCTAAAATATTAGAAGAGGTCGAAAAGGCTCGTCGATTTATCCTCTTTGAATATTTTATTATTGCCGAAGGTGAAATGTGGGATGTGATGGTGGCACTACTTCGCAAGAAACTAGCTGAAGGGGTGTATATACGGCTACTGTACGATGATTTTGGGAGTATCAAAACCATACCAAGTAACTATGAGCAAACATTGAAAGATATGGGATTTCATGTAGGTGTCTTTAACCGTCTTAAACCACACCTCAATGCAAAATTGAATTATCGTGATCACCGGAAGATTTTAATTATAGATGGTGAAGTTGGTTTTACTGGTGGAATTAATTTTGCCGATGAATATATTAACCGTAAAATTCGCTTTGGGCATTGGAAGGATACTACTGTGATGCTCAAAGGAGACGCAGTTTGGAACTTAACCTTGATGTTTTTTCAGCAATGGATTTTTACTACTGATGAAGAGGTTGACTTAAGTGAATTTATACCGCGCCAAAGTTATCCTAGTGATGGATTTGTGCAACCTTTTGGAGATACGCCTCTAGATGGAGAAAATATTTCAGAGAATGCCTATATACAAATCATCAATCATGCCCGCCACTACGTGTGGATTACGACCCCGTACCTTATAATTGACACTCAAATGCTAACAGCCTTAACCATTGCTGCTCAAAGTGGTGTCGATGTTCGTATTATTACTCCAAACTTTCCCGACAAATGGTATGTCCATCCGGTGACGCGCGCCAACTATTTACCTTTATTAAAAACGGGTGTGAAAATATTCGAATACACGCCAGGGTTTATGCATGCTAAAATGTTTGTGGCAGACGATGAAGTCTCAATCGTCGGCACCACAAATATGGATTATCGCAGTTTTTATCTCCACTTTGAATGTGGGGTAATTTTCTTTCACTCTAAGGTAGTCAAACAGGTGCGCAACGATATTCGCAAAACCCTTGACTTGTGTACCGAAATTACTTTGATCCAACAAGAAACAATATCTTTTCCCATTCGTCTTGCCCGCAATATATTGAAATTATTTAGTCCTTTGATGTAGAGGCCAGAGTTTTTAAGATACCCTCTGCAGAGCGGATGCCACTAGCCCAAGCACCCGTAATACCACGGCTGGTACCAGCCCCATCTCCAGCGAGGAAAACGCGGTCCTTGACGCGAAAATGGTTATCTAAATAGACTGGTTTATTTGCATATAATTTTATTTCAGGATAATACATGATGGTCGAAGGGTGAAGAACGCCTGGTACGATTGTGTCGAGATTTTTCATGGCCTTCCAGATAACCCGCAATATTTTTGCTGGAACAGCTAAAGAAATATCTCCAGGACAACAATCTTTGAGAGAAGGTTGGAAATCATATAAGTCAGCATTAAAACTGGTCTCCTTACTGCGTGTTCCTAAACGAAAATCTCCTACTCGTTGCATGAGAGGGCGCCCGCCACCCATTAAGGCTGCCTGTAACCCAAGGTTTTCAGCATAAGCTTGTCCGCTAGCCAATGGAGCAGTGAATTTAACAGTTTTTAGAATGGCAAAGTTAACTAAACCATTAGCATTTTTGCTATCGGCAGAATAGGCATGCCCATTGACTGAGTACCACACATCGCCTCGGGCGGTAGTATATTTTTCTTTAACTACATGGGCATTACCACTATTAGTACAGAAGGTTCTGACCTTTTCAGGAAAGTAAAATTTAGGGTCGTAATAATCTTGTACGATAGGATAGTGTTCGAGGCGAGTCTCTACTCGGATACCAATATCGACAATGTTGTCAACAAAAGGGACGCCGAGGGTTTGTAACATCATTTGGAGAAAATGAAAGCCTTTTCTGCCTGGAGCCAATAGAAGTGTTTTGTAAAAGATGTCACGTTTATCGGTAGTGATATAGTGGTTGTCATTGTTGACAGCCAGCATCGTCTCTCCTAATGCGAGAGTAATGCCAAGCGCATTTAGTTCAGCTAATAACCGTTTAATCAAAATAAGACCACCGTCGGTTCCTAGGTGAGCTTGGCGTATCTCAAGTAGGCGACAACCTAAACGGCGAGCCCGCCTTTGATACACTGCGATATTACTTTTTTCCATAATGTTGGGTTTTAGGTAAAGAGCAGCTTTTTCTAAATAGTGTTCAGCTTGTTCCTTCGTCCAATATTCTTCAGGAAATCCGATAGGGAAGGTGAAATTCATCTTACAATCATTCCGCATTCCACCGGTGGAGAATCGCTCTTGATCAATAATGAGAATTGAAAGATTAGGACTCTTTAGAGCTAGTTCAAAAGCTGCACCCATTCCGGCGGGTCCTGATCCTACTATCACGACATCAAAAACATCCACTGCATTGCTCCTCTACTGCAAACAGTATACACAATTGAAGGAGGTTGTTGAACTCTTCTCCCATTTTTCTAGTTAGGTTGTGCAGCTTTTAAGACAGCAACAGTAACGGACAATCTGGCAAAACTAACGGAGGTCAGGTAGCAATCAAATAGAGCTCGAGACACAGAGATCTCGGCTAAAAGGTGCCTTTCCTTACCCAATTAACTATTATCGATTGAAGGATGCATTAAGAGTGGCATCGAGATCGTTGTTTGAAAGTGATGCTCGGCAACAGGTCAGAATGTGGGTAAAGTGGTTAGGAGCCAAAGCGGCTTAAAAAACGTTTAGTACGTTCATTTTTAGGATTTACAAGGACTTGGTCGGGGGAACCTGCTTCCACAATGAGACCATCATCCATGAAAATAACACGATCAGAGATATCACGGGCAAAAGCCATCTCGTGGGTTACGACCATCATGGTCATCTGTTCATTTGCCAATTCTTTAATAACCTCTAAAATCTCTCCGGTTAGCTCTGGATCAAGGGCACTGGTTGGTTCATCAAAGCATAAAACTTGGGGGTGCAAAGCTAACGCCCGGGCTATTGAGACTCGTTGTTGCTGGCCACCAGAGAGCTGATAGGGGTAGGCTGACGCTTTATCGGCAAGTCCCATCTTCTCTAGGAGGGTGTAAGCTTGTTCAGTTGCCTCTTTTTTAGGAGTGTTAAGGACATGCCGGGGAGCTTCAGTAATATTACGTAAGACTGAAAAATGGGGAAAGAGGTTAAAGTTTTGGAACACTAAACCCACACGTAAGCGAATCCGAGAAATAGTCGCTTTATCGGCATAGATTGTAGTGCCTTGATTATTAGTTTCTACTAAGGTATCGCCTCCGATAACAATGGTGCCGCTGTCGATTGTTTCTAGATTGGTGATACAACGTAGTAATGTCGATTTCCCTGAACCCGAAGGTCCAATAATAGAGAGCACTTCACCCTCTTCTAATGAGAAAGAGATCTCTTTAAGGACTTCAAGTGTCGAGAATTTCTTCTTAACCTGTTTAACAGTGATGATTGACACCTGAATCCTCCTAACGATAATAATTGAGTTTGCGCTCAATTAGATCGAAGCTTTTTGAGACAATGGCATTCATCACAAAGTAAAAAACACCAGCGATAAAAATTGGCATAGTCGAAAACTCACGAGCTGCTGCATTCTGGGCCACTCTGAAGAGTTCGGCTACACCAATCGTTTGGGCCAAAGCCGTATCTTTGACTAAGGTAATCACCTCATTACCCATAGCTGGGATAATCCGTTTGACCACTTGCGGCATTACTACGTGGGAAAATGTATGTATTTTAGTAAAACCAAGCACTGAAGAGGCCTCTAGTTGGCCTTGGGGAATACTTTGAATCCCTCCACGGTAAATTTCAGCAAAGTAGGCCGCATAGTTAATGACATAGGCAATTATTACAGCAGTAAAGCGATCGGTTGAGGCGCCTAGAATATAGTAGGGGGCAAAGTAGACAAAGATAAGTTGAAGAATCAAGGGGGTGCCCCGCATAATCATAATATAACCATTGACTAAAGAGCTGATTATGCGGTGGCGACTCATGCGCCCCTTGGCGACTAAAAGGCCAAGGGGAAGCGAAAACAAGAGGGTAAGAAAGAAGATTCGCAACGAGGTAAATGTACCCTCGAGCATGAGTAAAAGCAGTTTAGTCATCTTTTATTTGCCTACGACGGTGATATCTTTGCCAAACCATTCGGTAGCAATTTGGGCCATAGTACCGTCAGCTGCCATTTCATTCAAGATTCTTTGAACTTCATCCCGCAGCGCCTGATCATTTTTTCTAAATCCAACGCCATACTCTTCAGAAGAGAGGTGTTCATCTAAGATTCTGAAATCTTTGCCACTTCGAGTGATGTTGTCATTAGCAACAAATAAGTCGAGAACGACTGCATCAACACCACCAATTTCAAGGTCCATTAAAGCGGTTAAGTTATCTTTTACTTCAATAATTTCTTTTAAAGATGCCGCAAAATCAGGGTTACTTTGGACGGCTTCAGCAGCACTTGAACCGGCTTGAAGCCCTATTTTTTTTCCAGCAAGATCTTTGAGACTTTGAACAGGGCTTTGTGTTTTAACGACTGCAACTTGGGCGTTATCGACATAGGGATCAGAAAAGTTAATAACTTTTTTGCGATCTTCAGTCATGGTAAAACCATTCCAGATACAGTCAATATTTCCGGTATTTAGTTCCTGTTCTTTGGCATTCCAATCGATGGGTTGAATTTTGAGGGTGACATTCATCCGTTTGGTGACCTCTTTAGCAAGGTCAATATCGAAACCAACAACTTCATTGTTTTCGTCACGATAGCCCATGGGAGGGAATGAGTCGTCGAGGCCCATCACAAAAGTCCCTTTAGAGAGAACCTTCTCCAAAGACTGGTCGCCTGTTTGTTCTTTCGCGCCGGCCGCACCAAGCATGGAGAAAACTAGGCAAGTAAGAGCAATAGTTACTAGAAATTTTTTCATCATTTCACCTCTTTCTGTAGATTTACTGCGGCAATTCCGCATTTAGTGTTTTTGGCATGATAAGATGTTTTAATAATTTATGAAAGTCTTCGATGTATGAAAAATGAATAAATATGCATCTTTTATAGCATTGACCGCTTCTCCAGCCTAGTGATATATTCAAGTTACACTTTAAGGGGGAATAATGAACTATCTACTGCAGGGTATTACTGCGACAACTTGGCAACAGTTGGTTATGTTTGGTATTGGCGCAATCTTAATTTATTTGGCGATATCAAAAAAACTTGAACCGGCATTACTTCTCCCGATAGGATTTGGGGCTATTTTAGTAAATATACCCTTTTCGGGAGCCTTGCATACTACTTTGCCTGGAATTGGCGAAGTAGCAGGAATTCTAGAATGGTTGTACGAAGTTGGTATTCAAGCCTCCGAGGCGATGCCTTTGTTGCTGTTTATTGGGATTGGGGCAATGATTGACTTTGGTCCCCTTTTAAGTAACCCGAAGCTCATTTTATTTGGAGCAGCAGCTCAATTTGGTATTTTTGCAACAATAACTATTGCTGCTTTGTTAGGATTTCCCCTTAACGATGCAGCTTCGATTGGTATTATTGGGGCGGCTGATGGCCCTACTTCGATTCTTGTCTCGCAGGTGCTAAAGAGTGATTATGTGGGGGCTATCGCAGTTGCGGCCTATTCGTATATGGCGTTAGTACCAATTATTCAGCCCTTTGCTATTAAATTAGTAACTACTAAAAAAGAGCGCGCTATCCGGATGCCTTATAATCCAAAAAGTGTTTCACGCATGGCTCGTCTATTATTCCCCATTATTGTGACGATGTTTGCCGGTTATGTTGCTCCTGCCTCGGTTAGTTTGGTAGGACTTTTAATGTTTGGGAATTTAATTCGGGAATCGGAGGTTTTAAAGAGCCTATCTGATACTGCACAACATGTCCTTGTGAACCTAATTACGTTACTGCTTGGTATAACTATTGCCGCATCGATGCAAGCCGATAAGCTTGTCCGAGTGGAGACGATGTTTATTATGATCCTCGGGCTACTGGCCTTTATTTTCGATTCAATAGCGGGAGTTTTATTTGCCAAGTTACTTAACCTTTTTTCTAAAAATAAGATTAATCCAATGATTGGAGCAGCTGGAATTTCTGCATTTCCAATGTCGGCCCGAGTTGTTCAGCGCATGGGGCAAGAGGCTGATCCGCAAAATCACTTACTCATGCACGCGGTGGGAGCGAATGTAGCAGGACAGATTGCTTCTGTAATTGCCGGTGGTGTTGTGCTCGGCCTAGTTCCTGGAATGTTGGTATAGGAGGAATGTCATGATTGAAGTTTTTAAACAGTCGCTTACTCTGATGTGGCAGGGTATGTTAGCTATATTTACTGTTATTTTTGCTATTTATCTTGTTCTCTCCCTTTTTCCAAAGATTTTTAAGAACAAAAAATAGACTAGCATTGAGTCCATGTGTACTACATGGTAGGATAGGGTAGACAGGGAGGGGCTATAATGCGGGAATCTGGAGAAGATTACCTAGAGGCAGTATTAGAACTAGAACAAGAACACGGTATAGTGCGACTTACGGATGTTGCGCTAAAGATTGGTGTAACCAAGCCTAGTGTTAATAGAGCTATGAAAATTCTGCAAAATGAAGGGTACATTCATCAGGAAAATTACGGCAACATCGAATTAACGGCCAAAGGTCGCTTGAAAGCCTCGCAAGTCTATAGTCGCCATAAGACCCTGACCACCTTTTTGGGGGATGTGCTAAAAGTAAACCCCGAGATAGCTGAGGCTGATGCTTGTCGCATGGAGCATATTTTAAGTGCCGAAACCATGGCGAAATTAGCCGCTTTTGTAGAAGACCATAAGAGCGATTCATAATACCTACCACAAGATCATTCAACTAATCACAAAAATGTTACATTGCTTCCTTATCTCATTCGGGTGACAATAGTAGTAGAGAAATACTACTTGGAGGTAGTGATATGAAAAGAACATTACTCATTAGCATGGTATTAGTGTTACTGGTGGTTCCTTTGTTTGCGCAAGGAGCTAAAGAAGACCAAGGCCCAATTACCCTGAAGTATTGGACCCATGAAGATCCTAACCGAACGCGCATCGAAGAGCGTTACATTCAGGAGTTCGAAGCGGCCAATCCCAATATTAAGATTGAGCGAACCACTCAGGCATCTTCTAAAATTATCGAGTTGGTACAAACTGCTTTTGCTGCCAATGCAGGTCCCGATATCTTCAACCTCTCAATCGAAGATGAATACCAATACATTGCCAATCATCGTGTTGCCCCGATAAACCCACAAATAGTTGGGTATAAGGATTTGGCAGCTTTAAAGGATGCCTACATGGAAGGTATTCTTGATCCGGTTACAGTTGATGGTAAAGTGTATGGATTGCCATTGGAGTTAACAAACTGGACTATTTTTATTAATAAAAAAGTGTTCCGTTCAGCCGGTTTAGATCCTGAAAAAGATTATCCTAAAACATGGGAAGAAATGGCCGACGTTTCGGAGAAACTGGTCATCCGTGAAGGCGATATCCTGACACGGAGAGGATTTGATTTCCGCTATCCTTACTACCTAGTTTCTATGTTACCGATGGTTGAACAGCTCGGCGGTCAGTTGATTAGTGATGATGGTAAAACAGCCATTGTAGGTGAAGAGGCTTGGCTTAAGTTCCTGACCTATATGCAACAATGGGGACCTAGTGGTCGAAATCTGGGCTCTCCTACCTATACGAACGCCCGTAAACTTTTCAATATGGACAATAATGATATAGCAATGGCTACTACCGGTCTGTATCAGATAGATAGAATCAGAGCTGACAACCAAGCATTTTATGACAGCAAAGAGTGGATGATAGTCCCTTATCCTGTTTTTGAAAATGCTAAAAAAGATGTCGCATCTTGTTATTATGGTCACTATTTGATGGTTAATGCCCAAAGTAGCAAGGCCACTCAAGATGCTGCTTGGAAATTTATTGCCTATATGTTGACCCATGCCGAAGAATATCTAGAGGAAGTGGGTTTGATTCAACCGACCAAAGAGTTGTTGAGTTCTACCACCTATAAGAATATTCCCTATTCTGATGTCTTTACCAATGATTTTGCCCGGGGTCATATTGTCTATTACGGAGCTGCTAGTGCTGAGTTCCAGACGTTAATTCGCAGTGCAGTAGAATCTGTGATGCTCTCTGGCGAAACTCCAGAAAAAGCTCTTGCAGTTCTTAAACGTGGTGCTCAAGAACTTTTAGACGAGCAACTCTAAAGCTGAGTTACTAACGAGGGAGGTCGGAGTCCTATCGCTTCGACCTCCTGATTGTATGTAAAATTAAAGGTGCTATTTATGAAGAGAAAATATATAGGTATTGAACGTAAACAAGCCCGCTGGGGATTTGCGTTCACAGTCCCCGCAATTACGTTTTTTACTGTGTTTAGTTTTTATCCAATCTTCAATGCGATGTTTACCAGCCTGTTTGATAAGCGGGTACTCTCGTTGGCACCTCCCAAATTTATGGGATTGGGTAACTATGCATATATTTTCTCTTCTCCTGATTTCTGGAATTCTATTCGAGCTACTTTTGTATTTACCCTCGGGACATTTATTCCCATTGTCATCATGTCTTTGATGTTAGCTACTTTCTTGACGACTTTGCGCAGCAAAAAAGCTAGAGGGTTTTTCCAAATAGCCTATTATACTCCAGCTGTTATTTCTTCGGTGGTCGCAGCAGCGATCTGGTTATTAATCTTTGACCCGCGCGGTTTGGGAAATCAATGGGTTAATATGATTCTTAACTCACCGGGAGTTGACCGAAAATGGTTAGCCGACAAAACTATGGTGCAAGTTTCCACTATGATTGTCTATTTTTGGAAATATATTGGCTATTTTGTGATCCTTTTTATAACAGGCCTTTTTGCCATTCCTCCGACCATTTATGAAGCTGCTACAATTGATGGCTCTTCACAGTGGCAGAGCTTTTGGCGTATCACGATGCCCTTATTAAAACCAACTATTGTGTTGGTCTCAATCATGGCCATGCTCCAATGCCTAAAAACATTCAGCACGCAATATCTATTTATTCAAGGCGGAGCTCCACGGGCCCCCATAAACGTTATTACGTTGAATATCTACACTACTGGTATTCGTAATCAACGCATTGGTCGCGCTAGTGCCATGAGTATTGTCCTGTTCTTAATCATGTTGGTTCTTACTTGGTTGCAGTTCAGGCTCTCTAAAAGTGAAGACGTGGAATATTAGGAGTGCCGGCCAATGAAGCAGATATTTAAACGAATTTCTTGGGTGCAAATACTAATTTGGTTGTTTCTCTTAATAGTCCTACTATTTACAATTACACCGTTAGTATTCATGATTACCAGTTCTTTTATGACCAGCAAGCAAATTATACGGATGCCGTTTAGTTGGATTCCTGAAACTTTTCATTACCAAAACTATATCAAAGCCTTACAGGGTAATGATGGTGCTTGGATATTTCCCCGCAATATTCTCAACTCTTTGATAGTATCCCTCACGGTAGCTACGACTACTGTTCTGATTGCCTCCATTACAGGCTACGGAATTGCGAAGTTCAACTTCAAAGGCCGAAACGTTATTTTTATGCTGATTATGGCGACGATGATGATTCCCTTTGAAGCGATCATGATTCCCCTCTATATGGTGGCCACTGGTTTGAAATTGCAAGATTCTTACGCCGGACTCATTGTGCCCTTTTTAGTAAGTGCTTTTGGAGTGTTTCAAATGCGCCAATATTTGACGACGTTTCCCAGTGAATATTTGGATGCTGCGCGCGTTGATGGTATGGGAGAATTGAGTATTTTTTGGCGGATTGTATTTCCGAACTGTACCCCGGTTATTGCTACTCTTGGCATCCTCTCTTTTAGAGGGCAATGGGATAACTTGCTGTGGCCCTTGTTGGTAACTCAATCTGAAAAGATGAAGACTATTCCACTATATATTTCGAAATTTGCTGAAGAAAAAATGACCGACGAAGGCGCTATGATGGCCGTTGCAGTCATTGCCAGCTTACCGATGTTTATATTATTTGGTGCGCTCTCTAAATATTTTATTGGTGGTTCGACACTGTATGATTCCCGAAAAGGTTAAATAGATGCAAAATTCACTCGATTTCGCTCTCTACATTTTTGATATGGGCAATGTAGTGATTCGTAATATTACCACAATTGAAAGTATTGCCAAGCACTACGGTTTTAACGAGGCTGAATTACGTTTTGATTATAATAATTATAACTTCCCGTTAATGGATGGAACGATTAGTTCTGATCAATACTGGCAACATGTTGCCCACCAATTTGAAATTCAAGTAACAGGTGATCCATTGGCTGAATTCTTTCGTCCTGTCTGGAATGAACCGGTGGTGGATATAATTACCCAGTTGCGCAAACTAGGCAAAAGGGTGGTGTGTGGCTCAAATACCTACGCCTCTCACTGGGATTATCTGCGCGCAGAGGGGTTTCTTGAGATCTTTGATGGGGAGTATGCTTCGCACGAAATGGGGGTTTCAAAGCCATCTAAATATTTTTTTACTCGGATTTTGGATACTGAACAAGTTGCTCCAATCAATACTTTTTTTATTGATGATTATTTAGAAAATGTTTTAGCAGCTCAAGCTTTGGGAATAACTGCTCATCACTACAGAGATGATCAATCTTTAGAGGATTATTTTAAAAATATTTTGTAAGACTCTATGTATTCTTACCCTTGGTTATCTCTAAATTGGGACGGGGTCACCCCTTTAAACCTTTTAAATACTTTTGTGAAATAGCCTGGGGTGGGAAAACCACACAGCGTGCTAATCATACCAATGTTCATTCTTGAATCTTTTAAAAGCTCTAATGCATTGTTTATGCGCCAAGCTTGTAAATATTGGAGAAAATTTATGTTGGTATGTTCTTTAAAGATACGACTTAGATGGCTTTCGGAGAGATTCAGCATAGCGGCTGTCTCTTGTAAGCCCATATTTTTGTTATAATCTTTAGCAATTATTTGGATAGCGCTATTAACGATATGGTTATCGACCTGGAGTGGTAGGTCAATGTGGCCTTTGTTGGTACCTAAGGCAGCTATTTGAGCCTCTTCTTCGTGTAGTTTTTGGACTAAAGAGGCTAGAGCTGCTTCAAAGTCTTCGTCATCGAAGGGCTTGAGTAAATAGTCAAAGACACCCAGTTTTATGGCTTTGCGCATATATTTGAAATCACTATGGCCACTTAATATAATGGCATGTTCTATTACACATGTTTCTAACATTTCCAGACCGTCTTGTCCGGGGAGACGGATATCTGTAATTACAATATCGGGGTTTGTGCGGCGAATGACTGCTTCCCCTTCTATGCCATCTGAAGCGGTACCCACCACTGTTAAGCCTAAAGAGTGCCAAGGGGTACTTTGTTCTATTTCATCCCGGATCAATTTTTCATCTTCCACGATTACCACACTAAACATTGGTAGAGCTCCTTGGGATACGAAGGATTACGGTCGTTCCTTCGTTTAAAGCAGAATCGATTGTAATACCAGCTGCATCCCCATAGTGTAATTGAAGTCTGCGATGAATATTGTAGAGGCCAATATGATTATCTGCAGTGGGTTCAAACTTACTGGGCGTGCTGGGTAAAAAACCTACTCCATTATCTGCTACGGTGATGATAATATTTGATTGAATTTGTTTTGCTCGAATCGATAACCGCCAATTACCAATTTTAGGTTCCAAACCATGGATAAGGGCATTTTCAACTAATGGCTGAATAATAAGTTTAGGTGTTTTTACTTCGGCAATAGCTTCGTCAAGTTCGGTGATGACCTGTAGTTTTTCACCGAAGCGGATGCGTTGAATCGTAAGGTAACTTTCAACTAAGGAGAAGCTTTCTCGTAAGGTAGTCTCTGTTTCACGATTATCGATTGCATTTCGAAGCAATTTTCCCAGTTTTGTGGTGATGGTAAGAATTTCCTTCTCATTATGTAATTTGGCAATCGCTTTAACAGTATTTAAGGTGTTGTAGAGGAAATGTGGGTTCATCTGGGCCTCGAGAGCTTTTCTTTCTGCTTCGCGTAATTTGGCCTCTTCTTCACGAG
>JAQVOO010000088.1 GCA_028702575.1 Sphaerochaetaceae bacterium | reverse complement strand
AAGGGAAGTATAACTTCATCTCCACTATTAATAATTGCCTGCAGGGAAAGATACAATCCGGCCATAGCCCCAGTGGTAGTAATAATTTCAGAAATTGGATCTACAGCGATGCTATTATCATGTTCAATTTTTTTAGAAATAGCTTCTCGAAGCTCTACCATACCAGCATTCACCGTGTAATGGGAGTGTCCTTGGAGTAGAGCTTTTTGAGCCACTTCAACAATATTGATTGGAGTATCGAAGTCAGGTTCACCGATACCTAGATTAACCACATCGCTCATAGTTGAGGCTAGATTAAACATATTTCGAATACTTGAAGGCTCTACTATATTTGCAATTCGTGAAATTTTGTGCTCCATAATTTTGGATGACTCCTCCCCTATCGACTGTATAGGCCATCTTGCCATGTAAGGTAAAAACCAACAAGTAATGTTATGCAAAACTTGGCCACAATTAAAAGCCGGACCCGTTGTTAGCCTCGATCAATACCCTATTTTTCTTGTTACGCAAAAACAGATGTAAACAGTAACAAGACATTCATTATATATGCATGTGCTAATGTAAGGACTTTGATGAATGTTTAGCAAATTAACTTGCTAAGATGAAAAATGTGGATCAATGATAATCAAAAAAAAGAGGCCATAATTTTTAAAGGTTAGGAAAGAGTAACGGCAAAGCCTCTCTAAACAATTATATATTCCCTTGTTTTATAACCGAGTTCTCCCTTTTTCTACCAATTACTAACTGATATTTTTTGGATCTACCATGACTTAATTTATGCGAAGTGGAGGGTACGTCCTCTCTGCTAAATGGTCTTTATTACCTATTGCACTTCAAAGCCATGTTGGCAATTTTAATATTTTTTGCCGTTATGGCTGTCGCCATTTGTCCTCTTAAGTGTAATGTGGGTTTTATTGTGTTTTTGATGTGGGGTTTGGACCTGAATTGCAGTCATATAAATATTGCGAAACGAAAGATAAGGATTTAGGATGTTATCAATGAAAACAACCTCAGCTTCTGAAGTTTTCCCTCTGCCATACTTTTTAATTCAGTCAAATCTTGCACACTAAGAACGGCCCCCAATTGGGGACCGTTACGAGGTGAGATATTCTTAGCTATAAGCTAATTTTACCATTGTGGTGGATAGAAATCTGCTACATCAGCTTTTGTAATGATGTGCTGTGGGATGTCGCGACGGTTTGGTAGTTCTTTACCGTTGAACCAGTCGGCGGCGGTCTGCACAGCTAATGCACCATCACCTTCAGCAGTCTGATAGGTAATAGCAAACAATGAACCGTCAGTTACCATGTCCATACCAATTTTTGAGTTTCCTGCGGCAACTACGACGATATCGTCACGACCAGCTTTCTTCAGGGCTTCAATAATACCAAGAGCTTGAGCCGAATCGTCAGCAGCAAAAATACCCTTTAGACGTGGCCCAAAGCGAGTCAGCCAGTCAGAGACTAACTGCATAGTACGGTCAGCTTCAAATCCAGGAGCCTGCATATCGAGTGTTACAACTTCTGGAGCATATCCGGCTAACTCAGAAAGAGGTCCATAGGAACGAGCAAAATAGGGAGAACCACCAGGAGCATGTTGGACGTAAGCAATACCAAGTTCTTTTGCTCCAGGATTGCGGCGACGCATTTCATCGGCAAAAACTTTTGCGAGTTTACGCATTTGGCCAAAATCATCGGGACCAGTCCATGTAATGGCATAGTTCATAGCTTCTGCTGTTGGTAAAGTATTGAAGAAGATGAAAGGAATACCAGATTGGTTAATACGACGAGCCTGCTGGATAGCAGTAGTAGCATCGAGAGGAATGATAAGAATCATATCAGGACGCTCGTTAATTGACTGATCAATCATCTGGTTTTGTACTGCAAGATCCCAGTTTGGAGAAAGAATTTTTAAATCCATCCCATAAGCATCGGCTACCTTCTTAGCACCATTGGAACATGCAGTGGTCCAAGGGTGATCACCGTGAACAATCATGACCACACGCTTACCAATTGCGCCATCTTTTGGGGAGGCGGGAATATTGGTCTTTTTCGTATCCCAACCAGCATATTCCATATCGAACCAACGTAGTGGATCGGTATCAGGTAAAGCTTCTGGGTTAGCGGGGCGAGTTGGAATTTTAGGCAATTCACTCGATAACCGTAGTAACGGCTGACCATCTGCGGCCTTCAATACTGAAGTATCGACTTTTAGCGATGCCTCAAGATTTGCAGCTGCCCCAGCGCCAGTAACTCCAACGGCCTTTTCCCCTTGAGCGAATAGCAAGCCTCCTAAACAGAGCAAAACCATTGCTAATAAAACAACTTTAACTTGTTTTTTCATGTGATGCCTCCTTTTTGGCTATCAATCATTTACATATCCGATACATATATCGGAATTGTTCCACTTCAAATTTTCTCTTTTGCCTGTGCCAGTTCTTCCAATAATACGGCACGTTGGCCAATCGTCTTTTCGTGTTTATACGATGCATAGGCCTCATACAACACAACTAGAGCGAGGATTAATCCAGAAATAAAGATCTTTACTTCATTACCAAAGCCAAACAAAATAGTTCCGGTATAGAGCATCTCGAGAGAGAGGACAGCAACAACCGATCTAAGAATGCCCCCCTTGCCACCCGACATAGCCGTTCCCCCAATAATCGTGGCCGAAACAACATACATTAGGGAGTTATCGCCCATATTTAACGTCGCGGCACTCGACTCCATGGCAAATAAGATACCGGCAACAGCAGCCATGGTCGAAGAGAGAATAAAAGCAGTAATCGTGATTCGATCGGTGTTTATCCCCGCTAACCAAGCTGTTGTACGGTTACCACCTACCATATAAAAGTTTCTACCCCATTGAGAATTCGAAACGAATAGGTGGAACACAACCACAAAGAGGATGGTCAAGAGGACTCGCGGAGGGAGCATGGGAAGCAGTGGCTTCGCCAAGAAGTCTGAAATTGCAAAGACCTTGTCGCCGGAAAGACTCACTGAGTTTCCCCCGGTGATGGTATAGGTAGCTCCTTGCAATATCGTCATCGTACCAATGGTAACGATGAACGAGTTAATTTTTATTTTAGCCACTAAGATCCCATTGAGAAGTCCCACACCTGCACCAGCTAAGACGGCAATGGGAACACTGATTCCATACCCAAATTTCTTTTGGAGGGTTAAGGCTATTACGGCAGCAAAAGTTGCTGTGCGACCAATGGAGAGGTCCATCTCACCACAGATCATGACAATCGTAAAGCCAAGGGCAATCGTTGCATTCATCGAAACCGTCCGCAAGATTGTGGTTAAGTTATAGCTGTTAAAAAACCGTGGGGCAAAGAGCGACATGAATATGAAAATCACCCCAAACAGAATGTAAATTCTGAAACGGTCACCAAGTGCCAATAATTTACTTTTATCTAATTTATTTTTACGCATCATCCCGCCCCATACTCCGTAGAGTCTTTGCATTAATACCGACCACCAATATAAAGATGGCGCCACGAATGATGTCTTGGGAGAAGGTTCCTACTCCCAACAACGTCATAATATTGTTCATTAACCCTATTACTAAAGTTCCGCCAAGCACTCCAATGATTGAACCACGCCCCCCAGCAAGCGTCATACCACCAATTACAATCGCTGTTACCGCTCTAAAATCGTATCCAGCGCCATTATAATAAGCTCCTACACGCGACAATGAAGTAATCGCCAAACCGGCAATGGTTGTTGTGAAAGCCGATATAATAAAGGCAAGAGCAATCATGAGTTCAACGTTGATACCTGAAAATTTAGCGGTTCGTTTAGCAGAACCAGTTAGTTTGAGTTGGGCCCCAAAGGCCGTCCGTTTTAAGATAAACTGTCCAACAACTACTAATACCAACATAATTATAAGAGGTAGGCTTATCGCATTAAAAAATCTAAAACGATAGATGTTATCGAAGAGCATAACGGGAAAAGGATCATCGGTGATAACGTCGGGATAAATTTGTTTATTCACCCAAACAAATCGAATGACTCCCATACTCACATAACTCATGGCCAAGGTCCAAATAATCGGATTGGCTTTAAACTTACCAATCACTATCCCATTGATGATGCCAATAATTAGACCAACCACCACAGCTCCCATTATGGCTGGGATAAACCCGAAACGCAGTAGTTCAACACTGACAATTCCAGTCAAAGCTATCGTGGTGGGTGCTGATAAATCAGCATAGTGACCCGAGTAGGTAATGAAAGCCATTCCTACTGCCACAATGCCTAACAGCGCTACAGCATCGACAATATTCATCATGTTTTGCGTGGTTAAAAAGTTATTAATAATCCCCATACTCTGCAAAACAACTCCGAGTACAATGAATAATGCCGCAATTGCATAAATACCAATACTACTGAGAAGTTTTGAAAAACGATTCGTTTGCAGGGCTCTTGTGTCTACTTTCTGTATCCCGTTCATACTCTCACCTCAGTATTAGCAGCTAAAAGCAATGATTCTTCTGAACATTCACTTTGATCCATGATCTTGGTAAAATGACCTTTACGCATAATTATGACGCGGTCTGCCAAACGCACCAATTCAGGCAGATCGCTTGAAATGATTAAGATAGCATTCCCTTCATGAGCCAACCGCTCAATCGTTTCATGGATGGTCATTTTAGCTCCGACATCGACACCCCGACTGGGTTCATCAAGGATCAACACTTTTGGATTAATCGCCATCCATTTGGCTAATAGTAGTTTTTGCTGGTTGCCCCCGGAAAGATTCCCCGCAGTTCGGTCTAGATCTGGAGGATAAATAGACAACTCTTCAATCAACTGCATCGCTTTGGGTTTACCAGAGCGTTTGTTGTAAACCACCCCTTGCTTCAGCTTTGGAATCACAGCCGAAAGAATATTGTCATCCATCGCTAAACGTAGTGCAAGACCTTCACGTTTGCGGTCTTCAGACAAATAACCTAGCCCCCGTAGCACCCGTTTAGCCATCGGTAATCCATCAAGCGGCTCACCATCTAGCAAAACAGTTCCGGCATCGGCCTTCTCTATCCCACAGATGACTTGGGCCAACTCTGAACGGCCAGCTCCAGATAATCCGCAAATACCTAAGATCTCACCGGCATGCAACTGCAGATCTATATCGTGAAAAAATCCATACCGAGAAAGTCCTTTGACTTCTAAACGGGGCTGACCTACTTCTCGTTTTTCTTTGGTAAATAACTCTTTAATCGATCTACCAACCATCATATGGACTATCTCTTCACGTGTAACCTCACCTATATTTCTGGTAGCAACTTTCTTAGCATCCCGCATAACGGTCACTCGATCGGCAACCTTAAAGACCTCTGGTAAGTGGTGTGAGATATAGACGATGGCCATTCCGCGGTTCCGCAGTTTAGCAATAATTTTGAATAAGCGTTCAACCTCTTCTTGGGAGAGGGCACTCGTTGGTTCATCCATCACTAAGATACAGGGATTAGTCCCCAAGACCTTGGCAATTTCTACTAATTGAGCTTCGTGTTGGCTAATATCCTCGATAGGAAGCAAGGGATCTAAGTCGAGTCCCACTGTTTTTAATAATCTTTTTGACTCAGAAACCATTTTGTCTCGATCAATGAACAAACCTTTGCGGGGAAGGCGACCAACTAACAGGTTCTCAGCTATGCTAATGGGTTGGGCTAAGCTGAGTTCCTGATAAATCATCCCTATGCCATAAGATTTGGCAATAGAGGGAGAAGTCAATTTGACCATTTTATCGTTAATGAAGATTGCCCCCGTATAATCGTTAAACGATCCGGCTAGCATTTTCATTAGGGTTGTCTTTCCAGCGCCATTTTCTCCCACCAAGGCGTGGACTTCGCCTGCATAGACTTCAAAGTCTACATTATCTACTGCAATGGTTGCTGGATAGCGCTTACCTACCCCCACCATTTTTAACGCTAAGCCGAGATTTTCACTACTCACGCCTTTTCCCCTTTTTTGTCTAATTCCCCATAATTCATAACCGTATCGAACATGGCCACTATATTCTCGGGTGGCACGTCGGGCATAATGTTATGAATTGCAGCGAATACAAAGCCTCCATCCTTACTTAGGATCTCTATATTCTCTTGAACATGGGCTTGTACTTCAGCAACAGTCCCATTGTTCAACACGTGGCGAGTATCGGCACCTCCACCCCAAAAGGTGACATCTTTGCCAAATTCTTTTTTTAGGAATTTAGGGTCCATATGCTGGACATTCGTCTGAACTGGGTTAATTATTTCAAACCCGGCATCCACTAAGTGTGGCAATACGGCCGAGATACTGCCACAACTATGTAAGAAGGTGTGCATATTGCTATGGGTATGGACATAGTCACATAGCATTTTATGACGTGGAAAAAACAACTCGCGATAGATCTCAGGAGCCATAAAAGGTCCGGAGTCCATTCCTAGGTCATCTCCAAAACGGAGAATATCGGCAATATCACCTACAGCCTCACACACCTTAGCTAGAGTTTCTAAGTGAATTTCCAGTAATGCATCAAGGAGGCGGGCAACTTGTTTTGGTTCCAGATAGATGTCCATCAGGAAGTTATCCATGCGTCTAAGAAAAGTTCCCCACTCAAATAAATTACAACCAGCTACAATGACTAGGGCTTTATCGGTGTTCTGACGTACATGCAAGGCCCTTTGGCGCAGTTGTGTCCAAAAATCATCCCGGTCACCTTGGTCCCAAGGGCTATGGACAAAAGCTGACCACAATACAGTCTCCATAGCCTGAGGTAATTGGGAATAATCGCTGGGATACCCATCAAGATAGGGAAAATAGGTTTGGTCAAAAAAGGTTGCCCCTTCTGGCATCCGTGCAATCTTAAGACCATTCTTATTATAGGCATCCCAGGCTCCAGCGTCAGAAAGAACTGGTTTAAACCACACTGGGTATTGGGCCAAACTGCCATCAGCTAGGCTTATATCGTACCAGTTGTCAGCATTGGTATTAAAAGTGCGACCAATATCGAGGGCGCTAATATCAAAACGGTCAATGATGGTCTCAGAGGGTTCAGCTAGTTGTTGCACTACATCGTAGACTTTGGTTTTCTCGTCTCTTATTTCCAAGTGAGCTAGAAGTTTGTTATAAGCAATTGCCGAGATTCCAGAACTGGGTGTTGAACCGAGATCTACCGGTATTTTATCCGGTTCTTTGTGGTTAATACTCGCTAAGACCCGTTCCCTGGCTGTCATAAAATCACCCTAGCTCTGGAATATCGTATTCACCTAATTGCAATGGGTAGACCCCATGCTTGCGAACAAGGTTAATAGCGAATTCATAGCGTTCTGCCGAGACATTACTGGGGACGGAGTGATCCGATTGAAAGATGTACCCACCGCCTTTGGCCGCATTGAGCTTACGCATAACTATCCGTTTTAATTCATCCATTGGTGCTTCTGCCCACTCTAGTACGTCCATATTCCCGCAGAATGCCATCCGGTGGCCATATTCTTGACGTAGTTGAACTACGTCGAGTCCTGCTCTAGCTTCCAATGGGTTGTAGCAGTCCATGCCCATGGCAATGAAATCTTCATAGAGGGAGGTAGCATTGCCACATCCATGATAAATCACCGGAATATTAGCTTCATGGCAAACTTGGACCATTTTCTCGACGATCGGTTTAAACCAACGGCGCCAATAGACAGGCGAAAAGAGCATGCCATTCACATAGGCAACATCACCCCAGATGACCATACCATCGAGCATCCCACCGGCAGCTTTGATTTGTGCTTTGGTCATTTCCACGAGAAAATCACCAACGCGTTCCACAAACCTACCAAATTTTTCAGGGTATAAGCCAATCCACATCATCACATTTTCACTGCCGACGATGCGCCAGACTTGTTCATGCCCTTCGCAAATACTGCCAAATACCGGTCTTTTTGGATAAATCTCTTTGACTGTGTCGATCCAAGGGGGAGTATTGCGGGCAAAGCCATCACCAACTCCAGCGATTTGGTTATCGCCTCCGGAGAAATAGCGGCGGTCATCCCACGGGTCATCAAAGACAAAATCTTCGAGTTGGTCGATATCATCCATAGAGAAAGAGAGGAAGGCTGGCATGGGGTCGGCAAACTTTTTGCGTATTACGGCTTCGTAGCCGGTTCTCACCAGTACTTCTTCATCATTCTCTTTTAAAATTTCGAAGCTTTTAATATGGGGGTCCATATTAGGCGTTGTGCATTGCCAATCTAAATCATAGTAGTCATAAATATCAGTGTCATCTGGTAAGCCGAGTTCTTCAATCCAACGGCGTAGGAAGCCGCCCCAGAAGAAATCACTGACGGGGACCCGGTCGGCTTCTTCATGCCGGAGGGTCTTAAGCATTCTATCTAGTTTTTCCAAACACCCTTTTGATCGTTCCATGTTCTACTCCTGATGGAAAATTTCTTCCATGTCGGCCCACCATTCGTCAGCCTTTCGTTTTTCGTAGGGTTGCTGTAATGGTTTTTGAACTGCCCACCACTTTTGAGTCATGGGATCA
>JAQVOO010000087.1 GCA_028702575.1 Sphaerochaetaceae bacterium | reverse complement strand
CCCCAATTTTGGCCACTGAGATGAACTTTGCCGGAAATCCTTTTATCCAAAGTGAAGTAAGTAGCACAAGTCCTCCGACAAGGAGAATTACCGATACAATGTTCCTGATCAAATCTCTGTTTCCGCCACCCAAAATTCTAGCAAACTCCCCAGCAAAATCTCCACTAAGACTGCGGCTTGTGGAAAATCCGATAAGCCCCATAGTAATAAACAGTAAACTAACAAGCATCTGTACCGTGCGTAAAGATGTAAACATGTTCAGTGAATAATCTTTTCTGGCCATTCTAGACCTCCTCTTATACTATTTTCTCGTGCGTATGACGAAAGATTCGTTCATTTAATCTTTGAGTCGCATCGCTTTTAATAGATTGCAATATTTTTCTATAAAATGATATAGATCATACGAGACCCTCTACATATAGCGTGAAGTAAAATAACATTAGCAAATACTTAGAAGAACACTCAATACAAAATGTTACAGCTGTTTAGCTATTGGGAGAGTTCATGGGAGAATCTGACTGTTCTGGTATCCTGTTCAATTCCAGTTTTTGTGGTGAGCAGATCATAGAGTTCAGGCCGCCGTGTTTTCATCCATCGCCTTCCGGTACTGGAAGAAAAGTAGGTAGGATCGAGCTCAGCAATGACCATATCATTCTCTATAGCCTTTGATTCAACTAGAATCTCTCCATAGGGGTCTAAAATCATAGCATTACCCGTACGGACTTCATTATCGTCTCGACCAACTCCATTACTGAAAATGAGGAACATACCATTGTCATGGGCACGTGCTGGTAACCAACGCATCAGCCACCCTCTTCCTTTCGGGCCTTGAAATTCGGCTCTCAACTCATCCTCTCTACTTGATCGCTCCTCCCACAGGGTGACATCGACGGGTTTCATTCCCTGCGGGCTTGCCGAATCGCACCCTCCTGTCTGGTGCGGCGCAAGCAGAACTTCCGCTCCCATTAATGCTGTGATACGGGCATTCTCCCCAATATTATTGTCATAACAGGTCAGTATGCCTATTCTCACTCCGTGTGGGGTATCAAAAACAGTATAAGAATCTCCGCTATTCATATAAGCACTGATGAAAGTATGTAATTTCCGGTGAAAATGAACAGTGCCGTCTTGGAGAGCTACTACATAGGTATTATATAAAATGCCTTCCTCTGTGACTTCGATAAGCCCAGCGCCGATGGTCATATTGTATTTGGTAGCAAGATCAACCAATACCTTGGTTGAAGGTCCTGATGGTACGGGTTCGGCCAATTGGCGAACTTCTTGTTCTTTCAGGTTGCGTACATGCCAGTACCCGGTGATGCACATTTCTGGAAAGACGATGAGATCCACTTTACTCGTGGCTGCTTGCTCTACAAACGAGACGATGGTTTTTAGATTCCCACTTTTATTTCCTGGATCATGTTGAAACTGGACACTAGCTACTTTGATATGCTTCATATGGCGACTCCTATTAATAGTCAATATTAATACTTTGCAAGCTATTACATCAAGAAAAATACTGTTTTCAGCGATGGTGAAGGCAACTCTCTACAACCTACATACTCCACCCAAAGAGGGTCGCTCTTATTCTCGCTGATGTGGACATCGAAGGTCCAACAAGGGCGATTATATCATAGCGAAAAGCCCCTGTCTTGTGTTAAAAATCTGGATTAATCATATCATAATTCATCTAATCGATGTAAAATCATCTCTTGGCAAACATATATCATCCTATTTTTCTCTTGAAATAGTTCAGGTTTTCTAACTACGTTTCATCTGCAGGTTTTATGTGAATGCTAGTGAACGCTGAGTGTAAAATTACCCTTGATGATATTTTAAAGAATCTTAGTTGAGGTACCATTTCCACAGATCAGAGAACTTCAGATCAATAACGGGCAACCCGATGAGAGCGACTTTAACTCTCGCACCGCATGATACCACGTGTTGATTAACTAATAATGCATGCGATAAACCGTAGTATTCATACACTGTTGCAATTTTCCCACCCCTTCGCGCTATTTGCCTATTACCAGAAATGTAAATATATTTTTGCTGTTATAGGAGGAGTTATGAACAACACATTACCAAAACAAAAGTGGGAAAGTTTGCTTATAGTACTCCATGAACGTTTCAATAAGCATCAAAAGAGACATGCAGGTATGGCTTGGGAGGATGTACGTAAACGCCTCGAAAACAAACCTGATAAATTTTGGTCACTCGCCGAGATGGAGAGAACTGGTGGCGAACCAGATGTTATAGGCTATGATGAGTCAGATGGCTCCTACATCTTCTGTGATTGCTCTGCAGAGAGCCCGGCTGGAAGACGGAACATCTGCTATGATCAGCGGGCGCTTGAAGATCGTAAGAAGAACAAGCCCACTGACAGTGCTACTAGAATGGCCGAGGAGATGGGAATTGCATTATTAACAGAAGCTGAGTATCGGAAGCTACTAGAACTGGGTAGCTTTGACACCAAGACCTCCAGTTGGGTGCACACTCCCGCGACGATCCGCCAATTAGGTGGAGCTTTATTCTGTGACCGACGCTTCAATCATGTATTCGTCTATCATAATGGGGCCTCTTCCTATTATAGCAACCGAGGTTTTCGGGGCATTATAAAGATATAAACGGTAGGATCTAGTAGACCTTGTCAAATAAGATTAAAGCATCGTCTCCATTTTGAAGACTTATGTTCTGACAGGTTCCTATGGAAAAGATAAAAGACTTTTAGGCACTGAATCTCCGCTCCTTATTCGACGAACAAAAATAATGTTTTGCAATCCAGTGTATAGCATGCTATGTTACAGAGAATGTCTAGCAGGAGTACCGCAATATGAAACGTTTTTCTATCTGTGCTTTATTGATTGTGTTCATCCTTATTCCCCTTTGTGCCAAGCCGTTGGTTATTTCGTTAATTGACTCGGGGTTTAGAGCATTGGATCCCCAAAATGGGATTGCTGTCGACCTGCAAGGGCAACAGGTCTATCTTGGAGGATCAACACTACGTTCCTTGAAAAAAACACTCCAAACCCATGATTTTCGGCAATTACCTTTTGATCAGCGTAGCGAACTCTACGAGAAGGCACGGGTTTCTATCACATGGCCCGTATTTAAGAATCTGTTGGTAGGTTTTGGTAGCGGCTCTCAGTTGCAAGGAGATCTCGGTGGCCGGTTATTCGGACAAATTGCTGACTGGACTGCTTTCACCACCATTGGTGTGGGCATGGGCATCTATCTGATTGATTTCCTCTTTATCCAGATGCTAAAATCTTCTTATAGCTTCAATGACCCAGAAGACCCCCTGCAGGAATTAGCGAAGGGCATTATGGTTGTAGGCGCTATCGGTCTCCTAGCCGAGCGGGTAATCCAAGCAGTTTTACCTCTTCCGTATGGACTGCGCTACAACAAAACTCTCCGTACTGGACTTAACATCAATAAAGATGGAAGTGACAGGCTTGCTCTTGGATTGGCGCTGAGTCCACCAATGGGACTAAGCTCAAATCAGGGTCTAAAACTACACTTGGTGGGGAAATTATCGGTTCAACGGTGAGATTTGGAGGGAGAGGACTTACATTATAAAGACCTAAATTCCTTTTAAAAGGCCATTACCTTATCAATCCACCAACTCAATACAATCTATTATAGTGCTGATGGGATAAACTTCTGTTTCTCCCATCGTTCATAATTGCAAAAAACGACCATATGCAAGCATTTTCCCTCCGATTTCATACTGGAGGGCACCTATATTAACCTCCTCATGGGTAAGAGTCTCTCCTCCCATGAAAAATACTGCTACTTCATGATTACTTTTTTTGGCAGTCATGGTACATTTCAGCGCACTTCAAGTTTTCGTCTTAATGATGAGGCAAAGCCTTTTTTCTTCCTATTCGTTTTGCTACAATGCTCCCATGAAACACATTCTCGTAACAGGAGCTGCCGGAGGTCTTGGAAGGTCGGTAAGTCTGGCTTTTGCAAGGCAAGGTTATAAGGTATTTGCACTGGATGTGAACCTAGAGGCATTACAGGACCTAACCGCTGATCGCATCATTACTATACAGGCAGATATAACCGAGACTGATTCACTTATGTTAGCCAAAGAACAGGTGTTAACACATACTAAAGGGCTTGATGCCATCATCAATATGGCTGGAGTCTTTACCATGCACTCCCTTATCGAGATTGATCCTGCCCTTATAGAAAAAGCTCTATCAGTCAATCTGATGGGTACTGTCATGGTTAACCAAATATTCTTTGGGTTGCTTACTTCAGGCGAGGGAAGAATTATTAACTGCAGCTCTGAAGTAGGACGCTTTCCCGCTATCCCCTTCAATGGGGCCTACACTATCAGCAAAAAAGCTCTAGAAGCCTATAACGATACACTACGGCGAGAACTTGGATTCCTTGGGTACAAGGTCATCAAGATGCAATGTGGTTCCTTCAGGACTGCAATGCATACCAAGACAGTTGAACAGTTCAACTATTTCAAAGAGACAACAAAGATATATGGGCCTACCCTTCGCCTTCTCGCACCCATTCTAGAGTGGGAACTAAAACATGTTAATGATACCAAATATTTGGATCGGGCAATTACTAAAGCAGTGGAAGCGACTAGGCCAAAGAAGGCCTATCGGGTTAAAAATAGCCTGCTTCTCTCACTATTAACTATCTTTGGAGAAAGATTCTCAGATCTAGTATTCATGGTATTAGGAAAAGTAGCCAATAAGAGGACTTCTAAGGCGATAGAGAAGTAGTTTTCATGTCTATGTAGCGCAAGGTGATGATTAATAGGGCAAAGTGAGTAATAACAAGAAGTAACATTACTTTAATGCGATTGGAAAGAAGGCCCTTTCAAGCCTCTTTTACTAGCCTTCCATACAACCGGAGAGCTAGGCAAAAACGTTCTTAAAGGGCTAAATTGGGATGATTTCAACTAGCTATTCACGTTGGAGTGAATTTCAATCTCCTTTCAGCAGATAACAATGTAGTTCAAGTCAATACTTGAAAACTACATTAAATGGCCTTAATTTATTCAGCATTACGTTGGTTACACCTATAGAAAATTACTTGCGACACTATGGATGTGTTTTCCACAGAAGAAGAGTTTATTATAGATATCTAGGCAACGAGTGTGAGATTTAGATGGACCGCGTAGCTCTAGCGACGGTCTCATCTTGAGACCACCTTAGACGATAGGCTTGTGGGAAGTTGAAGAAAAAAGCGTATGCAACTTCTCTGCAATGTTTTGGCGAATCTGCTCAAGTTGCTCATTCTTTGTCTTAAGTTCTTCTTTCAGAGTTGCACCCCAATTAGATTGAACCACAGTGCCCAGTGCGTGCAGGTATGAGTCTTTTAATTCCCTCACACGTTGCTCGGTAGCTCTGTATTCGTCTTTGAGCTTGTTGATCCACCCAGCTAATGTAATGAATAGAGGTTTTTTGTCGGCAAAAAATGCAGCAGCATACTGTTGACGCAGTTCTTGGAAGAGCTCTGTTACTGAAGTAATGGAAGAGATCTTGTAGGCATTGGAACCGACAAATACGAAACCACTTTTTAAATTCCCCTTGCGTGCATTGTTCAAAGCTACTGAGATACAATAATTAGATGCTTCTGCTTGGCATCCGGCGAGGCACTGCCAAGGGCAGGAGAACTTTCGTTTTTCTTTTGTCGTGGAGGTTAGAAATTCATTTACAATGGCTCTTCCAGGTAGTCCAACCGGACTCTTTATAATCCCGATATCTTCCTGTGTACAGGCTACGATGGCTTCTTTAAACTGGATATTCGCATCACACTCGTTGGTGGCTGCGAAGCGAGTGCCCATCTGGACAGCATCAGCTCCCAGTTTCATTATTTTGTAGATATCTTCACCAGTGAATATACCGCCACCAGCAATGATCGGAATTGGTTTGTTAAACTCCTCTATGTAAGTACTCAGTGCCTCCTTAACTTTGGGCACTACCGTTTCTAAAGAGAATTGCTCATCCTCAAGGTCCTTTTCCGCTACACCGAGATGACCTCCAGCTTTTGGTCCCTCCACTACAACAGCATCAGGAACATCGTTATACATCCGTTTCCACATAGAAAAAATAAGATTGGCTGCACGTGCAGAGCTGACGATAGGTACGACTTGAACACCTGCCTCACGCAATTGAGCCACCGGCATGTTCTTGATCGGCAAACCTGCTCCCAAGAATACTATATCGACTTTTTCTTCGATGGTGGTTTGTAAGAGTGCTTGGAAATCTTCTAAGGCCACCATGATGTTCACGCCAATAATCCCCGGACTATTTGCCTTTGCTTTCCTAATCTCATTGCGCATAGCACGAATATTCGCGGCCCTGCCATCTTTGAAATAGCCGGGTTCGATCATGCCAATACCATTGGCAGCGATGACGCCAATGCCCCCTTGATTAGCCACTGCGGAGGAGAGAGAAGAGAGACTTATACCTACTCCCATCCCGCCTTGCACAACGGCAATCTGGGCAGATTTATTCCCGATGGTCAATCGTGGGATATCAAATGAGGGAAGTTTAACCTTAAGTGAGGTCACTAAGCGTTTAAAGCTTTCGTATGTCAATTCTTTCACGTTTTGTTCCTCTGGTCTATTTGGACACATTATGGATTTTTGTAATTATAAATGAAAATAGTCTTCCAGTATAGGAGTTGTACACAATATTTAGACATTTTTACTAATTTTAGGGGGATTTAATCTGTAAATCCTTGTCAGGAAAAAGAAAACAAAATTAAAATATTTGCTTAAGTACTTACTTTGTAGCTTCTAAATTATCCTATAAAACCAAATCTACGTTATTTACTTTTAGAGTCATGCGCAGTGCTCTAATAAGTGTGAGTTTTGTAGTAGTTTTTAGTACTAACCCCATAAAAGTTTAATAAAACCATATCCAGCCTAAAAAAAAGATTGACAAAGCGCCTCTCTTAGTACTAAAATTTTAGTACTAAGAGAGGAAGCCATGGCACGACCAAAAAGAGCTGACGGAAAGATACAGATCCAGTTATTCACAACCAACGGATATCGCTATGCAATCTCCCAGGACTCCATACGTGACCCAGAGACAGGCAAGTATTCCCATCCAAAGATTACCTATGGTACTGTCACTAAAGACAACAGATTCATCCCCAACAAACGGTTTTTGCAGCTGAAACCAGAAGAGATAAAACGTCTTGCCTTTCCTGAGCACTGGAGCCTGGAGATTATCGATGCAGCAGCACCGATTTCCGCCAATGGCCGTGGGAGACCCTCCTATACTGGGGAGTCCAGAAGCCTGCTTTATGGCGCCACCTGTTCATGGAAAGGGTGGCCGAGGCCTCTGGCCTCCGAAAGGATCTGACAAGCATATTCGGCAAGGGCGAAATCGTAGATGATCTGCTGTCTCTTGCATACTACAACCTGCTCCACCAAGATTGTTACAATCACTTCGAGTCCCGGCAGAAGATAGAGTGGTACCCTACCAAAAAGACGCTGGACCCAGCGAAGATAACACGCCTGACCCAGTCTCTTACCGAACAGCACAAGCAGGATCTCTTTTCCTACAGGCAAGCTCGTATAACCGAGGATTCCTGGATAGCAATAGACTCCACCAGCTTCTCGGTCTACAGTAGGCACCTGGCAAACAGCAGGTTTGGCAAGAACAAGGAGCATGACCATTTGCCGCAGGTGAACCTGCTTGTCCTCTATGATGTGAGTAGCGGCATGCCCGTATATTACCGGGTTCTGCCTGGAAACATCACTGATGCAAGAACCCTGGCCACCACCTTCAAGGAACTTGATATCCGAGGGTTCAAGGACATTCAGTTCTTGCTGGACAGGGGCTACATTACCTTTGAGGTGTTAGAGTTACTGATAAAGAAGAAGGCTGGATTCATCATGATGGCCAAGACAGGTGACAAGAAGATCAGCCAGGTAATTCGGGCCATCAGTGTTGATGACTTCTGCGTAACTGCAAACTATATCGGCAAGCACCAGCTGTATGGCATGGACCATGAATATCCCTTTGAAGTGCATGTGAAGGGGAAGCTGCGGGAAACCACACCCCTGCGTCTTTGCCTGTTCTTTGATCCCGAACTGCAAGGTGTCAAGAAGAAGAAAATAGCGGATTTTATCTATCGCAACAGCGAAAGCCTTCAGTCCCATATCGATGAGGGCATACCCCTCACCGATGAGGCGATAGAGGATTTCAAGAAGTACTTCACCCTCACCGTGCATAAGGATACCAACATGCTCCTCTCGTTTGAGGAGAAGGCACATATCATAAAACAACAGTACATCCGCTCCGGATTCTTTGCCTGTCTGTGCAACAATATGGATAGGGAGAAGTATCCCCTATCCACAATACTGGACAGGTATGGCAAGCGCGATGAGCAGGAAAAGACATTCATGTTCATCAAGAGCACCCAGAACGGTAGACGCCTGAGAACCAGCACCGAGCCTTCCACTGAGGGGAGGGTCTTCATCCAGTTTATCAGCCTGATTCTCAATTCCTACATCCATCATATCTACAGCAATAGCCCAACGCTAGAAAAACTATTCCCCACCCGCCAGCACATGTACCATGAGCTTATGAGCATCCGCAGGATTGAGCATCCCAAGAAGGCCAAGATAATAACCGAGTTTGTAGGCAAGCAGGTCGACATATTCGAGGCCTTCATGTTTGATATTCCCAAGGGGTGTTGCCCAAAGTCAAAGATGAAAAAGTCCAAGAAAAAGAGCACCAAAGCTATTGCAAAAAAATAGTACTAAAAAATGATACAAAACTCACA
>JAQVOO010000086.1 GCA_028702575.1 Sphaerochaetaceae bacterium | reverse complement strand
CCGAGGAGGCCTATGATGAGGCCCCTTAGAGTCAATTGAGAATCGACAGAAGACTTTTCCATTTTTATATCCTCCCCTTGAAGATGGCATATCATAGCAGATTGACGATTATTGGTTAAGTGTCGATTAAAAGAGGTTTAAATTGTAACCTTTTCATTAATTATTAGGTTTACTAGCAGTATTGGAGTATTCGGTGGCCGTATAACTTTGTTTTGTGTATAATGTATTTGTATATACTATAGGGGATTTTCCCCGAAGGAGATGATACGTATGAAGAAAGTATTGATAATACTCGCCCTTGTTCTCATTATAGCTCTTCCGCTATCGGCAGCGAACTATGCCAAACCAAATGGAGTAGGTGCCGGTCTTACCCTTGGCTATCCTACCGGACTAACCGGTCGCTACGGTATGGACGATTTTCGCTTTCTAGGTAATTTTACTTGGGACTATTCCAATGGTTTCTATTTTGATGTGGGAGTGTTGTACGATATCACCGAAGTAACAATAGCGAACCTGCCTATTTACATCAACGCAGGAGTACAAACCGGAATTGGAATAGCTGAAACGAAATTTCAATTCTCTGTGAATGCAATTATTGGTGCTTCGTACTACTTTGAGGATGTTCCTATTGAGCTTTTCCTCAACCTTGCCCCAGGAGTAGCCATAATGCCTTCACTTGGGTTTAGTCCTAAGGGCGGCCTTGGCGCCATCTGGTATTTTGACTAGAGAATATGTTTCTCATGAATTTGGGTGGTCACGGTGGAATCTTCTGCTGTGGCCATTTCTTATTGGAGAAAGGGTTTTAACTTAGCGCTAAGATACTTAGGCACCCGGGCTTGCACCTTTACCCCTTCATCGAGGTAGTCAATTGAAACAATAGTGCCGTTATTACGTAAAAGAGCGACGAGGTCGTGGTGGGAGTGGGGGAATAGATAAAAGTATTCAGGGTGTGACTGATACGATAGTTCCTCCATGGCCTGCAATAAGTTGTCGATACCTTGCGCTTGTTTTACAGAACCAGTAACAGCTTCAGGATGTTCAGCTAGAATCTTGGCTACCGAAAATTCGTCGTGAATAGCATCCATTTTATTAATGAAAATAACCATCGGTTTGCCTTCACAGCCCAGTGAGGCTAAGACTTCCATCGTGGTTTGGTAACATTCCAGCATGTCTGGATGACTTGCATCAACAACATGGACAATCATGTCACTATATTTGGCCTCTTCTAGGGTCGATTTAAAAGCCTCGACCAATTGGTGTGGTAAATCACTAACAAAACCGACTGTGTCGGTCACTAAGAAATCACCGCCATTGGGCATCGGTACGCGGCGAGTGGTAGGATCAAGGGTTGCAAATAATTTATTTTCTACAAAAGCATCACTTTTAGCGAGTATATTTAACAAAGATGATTTTCCCGCATTTGTATAACCGACAATAGCTACACTGACTGCAGTATTATCATTGCGACTTTTTCTTTGAATCGAACGTTGGGCTACTACCTTACGTAATTCAGCTTTGAGCGAGGTAATTCGGTTGGTTACCAGTCTTCGGTCAATTTCTAACTGAGTTTCACCTTTGTCCCGTGTTCCACGAGTTCCTCCACGCTGTCTTGAAAGGTGGGTCCACCGACGAGTGAGGCGGGGCAACGAGTATTCTTGACGAGCTAAGGCGACCTGTAATACCGCTTCTTTCGTCGCCGCACGATCGCTGAATATCTGCAAGATAACTTCCTGACGATCGATTACCGCTATATCCATTTTTTGTTCGAGGTTACGTTGGGCCCGAGGGGAAAGGTCCCGATCAAATATAATACAATCAGCCTGAGTCTCTTCGGCGAGGGCCTTGAGTTCTACTACTTTGCCGGATCCAATCATAGTCGCTGGGTTTATGGTACGGAGGGGAACAATGAGCGACTCGACAATTTCGGCCCCCATAGTCTCCACTAAACTCAACAACTCTTCTAAACGAACTTCAGCACGCCGAGCCTCTTCGTCCTGTTCTTTGGTCGCTACAACTAAGGCCTTCATATGATCTTGGGTTATTTCGATGAGCGTATTGTCTGTAATAAAGTAAACTCCTTAGGTCACCTGTCGTGGGCAGTGACCTTATTAGTTATTATATGCTATACTGCGCCCTTATTACAAGCATGCAAAGAGGTTCCTATGGGTCTTAACTGTGGTATTGTTGGACTGCCAAATGTTGGTAAGTCCACTATTTTTTCTGCTCTCTCCTCAGCTCCAGCTGAGGCAGCAAATTATCCTTTCTGCACTATCAATCCTAATATTGGTATGGTTAGTGTTCCCGATTCTCGCTTAGATAAAATTGTTGAACTCATTCCTACTGAAAAAGTTATACCAGCAATGGTTGAGTTTGTTGATATTGCCGGTTTGGTAGCAGGAGCCTCCAAAGGTGAAGGACTCGGCAATCGTTTTTTGGCCTCAATTCGGGAAGTGGGTGTGTTAGTACATGTTGTGCGTTGTTTCGAAAACCCCGATATCATCCACGTTGCAAATCGGATTGATCCAGCTAACGATATAGAAATCATCAACATCGAATTAGCGCTTGCCGATCTGGAGACTGTCGATAAACGATATGAAAAAGTATCGAAGTTGACCCGTCTCGACAAAGAAGCGGCCAAGCAAGCAGCCACACTCTTGCCCATTTTAGAAAAATTACAAGAGGCTCTAGGTAATGGCCTCGCAGCTCGTACGCTTAACTTACGTGAAGAAGAACTTAAGCTTATTTATGAGTTACACTTGATTACTCTTAAGCCCATGATTTATGTGTGCAATATTGATGAAGAGAGTCTCAATGCAGAAAATCCGTATGTGGCTATTGTTAAAGAAATTGCTGCGGCTGAAAATGCCGAGACCGTTAGTATTTGTGGCAAAATTGAAGCTGAAATAGCATCCTTTGAAACAAAAGAAGAGCGCTCTGAGTTCCTTGCAGCAGTGGGCTTAGAAGAATCGGGATTAGTCCAATTAATTCATACAGGGTATCGGACCCTGGGATTGCGGACTTTTTTTACCACCGGAAGCGATGAAAATAGGGCTTGGACATTTCATGCTGGAGATAAAGCACCGCAAGCAGCCGGGGTTATCCACACCGATTTTGAGCGGGGGTTTATTAAAGCTGAAGTATACAATTGTTCCGATTTATTTAAGTACGGCAGTGAACAAAAGGTTCGAGAAGCAGGGAAGTTGCGCATCGAGGGGAAAGAATATGAAGTGCGTGATGGGGATATCATGCACTTCCGCTTCAATGTATAAGGTTACCAAGTTGCACTGAATGTAATTGGCTTAGCTAATAAGAGAAAATCGATAAGGGGTATGTCAAAGCGAATCGAGTTGGAACTTTCAAGAACTCCATTTTTTTGTTTTTTTATGACCGAAGGTGCAGTAACTCGCAACGAAATGACACTATCGTTAATGGCTGGTGGGCCATCTTCTCCTAGAATATAGCTAATCATGTCGAGATATTCCTCTTCAGACATGCCCTCATTATAAAGCGGACCAAACGTTTCAAAATTAGGATCGGCAAGGAAGGGGATGATTCGAGTGAGCTGGGGATAATTTATAATATCGAGATAGATGGTCAACGTTGTTTGTTTCCCTGTGTTTCGGATTGTGATGATAGTTTGTGGTTCACGTTTATTTAGATCTGTTAATAACTGCTCCAAACTCGAAAAAGTAAAATCAATAAAATAACCGTTATCTCCAATCTTCATACTTGAAATGTTGGATGCACTTGCAGTTTGATGTAATTGTTGGACGAAGTCTTCAATGCTGGCATCCATTATTGATTGCTCTTTCTTTTCCGGGGTAAAAGGTTCAAAGTCTTCTAAGACATCAAGGAAGAAGTCATAGGCATATAAATCGGTAGTAGCCCATCCCGATCGGTTTTGCGACATACTCAATCCTTGTTGCATCACACACCCACTGGTGGACACCAGAACCACAATAAGAATTATGAGTAAATGTTTGTGTAAGAATCTGCGCATCTTCATTCGTTGCCCCTTTTCATTGTTCTCAGTATAACCGATATTATTATGGATAACCCACTATTTTTTCAACGTAAAGTGTACCATCACCCATGAATATTCCATAGGGAATGCTCTCTTCATATGCTCTATAAGTCCTAGTAAATTCTTTTACATGCATAGTATCGAGCAAGGCTAGATCATCCACATCATAATAGAGGGAAACAACAGGGCTTTCTCCAGTTTCTTGTAAGTGGATAATACCTTGATGTAGTTCCATATAGCTAAGTAGTGCTGGTAACAAAGAAGTACAATCTTGCTGGATGTAGAGATGTTGAATAAATCTATCTTGTACTTCAAAAATATCTTCTTCCTCGCGTATGGGAAATTCACCAGTGTATTGAATAAAAGCTTCCAGTAGTTCGACTGGGCGTAGTGCAACTCCATCACAAGCAGCGTGGAACCACATTACAGCCTGGCCGTGGGTATAGAATTGATCACAGGCTTCTTTGAGTTGTAGAGCTTGGGTGATTGCTTCTTCGTTCATACTAGGGCTCTTTTCTAAAAGGTAAGGACTCTCTTTTTGATGTACTAGGCCTAAACTTTCAGCATCGTGAGCAAGTTGAGTACCAGGAAGAAGGGCCAGTAGGAAGATGTCTAAGTTGCTTGGTTGGCATGTAATAGCATAATCGAGGCTCGCTTTGAAGGAGGAGAGGGTATCTGAGGGGAGACCGATAATAAGATCCAAACCGAAGACAATACCGCTCTTTTTCAATAATGCTATGCTCTTGGAAAACAATTCAGCATTGAAATGACGATTAATTTGCTCTAAAACGGTAGGGTTACTACTTTGTAAACCAATTTGAAGAGAACAGTAAAGTTGAGCAAAGAGCTGGACCGTTTGTGAATCTAACAATTCAGCTCTTACTTCGAAGGTGAAATGCATATCATTTGGTGCGGTATCCCGTAAGAGAGTAAGACGTTCAATAGTCAGTTTGCGATCCATATTAAATGTAGGGTCTAACACAAAGACGTGTTTGACATCATGGGCAATCAGAACCTCTAACTCCGCTTTTAAGCGGGATATGGGATAGTTACGCACTGAGCGATTCCCTCGCGATTCAAAGCAGAAGGCACACTCATAGGGACATCCCCGTGTCATTTCCCACAGGACTCCATCATACTCACTAGGGACAGCGATGCCCGAGAGAAGAGGAGAAGCGAGTAATGCTAGGTCCTGGGGATGATGAGGACCCTCGCCTGAGTTCTTGGTGAGTATTCCACGACCTCGTGGTTCTTCTCCTGTAAGTAAAAGGGATATTGCTTGTATAATCGATTCTTCACCTTCGCCTAAGATGATAAAGTTAATTGTTGAATCGAGTAATTGAGTTGGATTAGCTCCTGCTTCTGGTCCTCCTGCAAATATCTTGGTAGGGGATGAGCTTTCCAGCTGGAAAGCTTCTAGAAATTCTTCAAACCATGCTCGGTTGTAGAGGTAGAGTGATATGCCGATGAGGTCACATTGCCTGGTGGCAATATGTTTAGCAGCTTGTTGGGGATCGTCTTGATCTCCCATAAAATGGGAGAGCTCAACTTCAATGTGATCTTTAAGCTCAAGATTAGTTTTCAATGCGGTAAGAATACACAGAGCCCCTAAAGGATAGGCCAGTGGAGATTGTTCTATGGCACAAGCGATAAGTTGTATGCGATACGGTTTTTTCATCTTATTTGATGTCTATTCCCCCAAATACGGCTAAGCAACGCACCGTAACGGTCGGCGAGTTAGTGTTTTCAGGTTCACGTGCTTTATTATCGACTCCTCCGAAAAGAGGTGTCGCTTTGGTGACTACTCGCACGTTTTTTGGGAAAAAGAGGTCAATTCCTCCAAAGATGGCTGAAGCATCAATCATAATATCATGGTCGATACGGGCTTCCCTGAAATCGGCACTCAAACCTCCAAATAAAGCAAAAAGAGTCGACCCGTCGAGTTCCTCAGTGGAATTACGAATATCTTGGCCTGAAAAAATAGCAGTGTAGCTTGGATTGGGTGTAGTGTCTTCTTTAGCAGTAGTGAAAAAATTAAATCGGCGGGAAGATTCTGTAGTTCTTGATGTTGTCTCTGAATTGGTGGTCTCATTTTTTCGAGAAGAAAATATAAATAACAATCCAAAAATTACAATCATACCACCGGCAATATACTTACTGTGAAACCAAGTCGGAATCCAGTCACGTTGTTTGGCCAAAAGCCAAAGGCTAACCACAAGAAGGCCAAAATTCCCTAACTGGATGCCTTCATTAAGGATAGAGGCGATGGCCACAATCATTATTGGTATAGTCCACCACCCGTCAAAAAACAAGTTGAATTTGACATTTGCTGCATGCAAAATAAGGTTAAGGCCAACTATAATTATAATAACTCCGATGAGTAACTTTATCGTTTTCTGCTTCATTACATCATTGTGTTCAGATTCTCTACCCCCTGTCAATCGTTGACAAAACTGTGTACAGTTCCTATAACTGTAGTTCTTGTGCAACCAAATATCGTATTATTGGCGCTACAAGATACAAAAGGAAGAATTCCATGGCAAAGAAACAAAACGCGGCTGGTAAAACACTTATTATTGTCGAGTCGCCCACGAAAGCACGAACTATTAAGAAATTTCTCCCCGAGCACTGTACCGTTATGGCTTGTAATGGGCATGTTCGTGATTTGCCAACTAAAGATTTGGCTATAGACGTGGAAAATGATTATGCTCCCAAATACGTTGTTGCTAAAGGTAAAGACAAGATCATTAAAACTATTAAAAGTGAATTGGCAACGAGTACAGAATTGTTACTCGCTACTGACGAAGACCGTGAAGGAGAGAGCATTTCCTGGCATTTATTGGAGCTTTTAAAACCGAAAGTTCCCCATCAGCGAATGGTCTTTCATGAAATCACTAAACGGGCTATTTTGCATGCCCTTGAAAATGGTCGGAAGCTCGATATGGCATTAGTTAATGCACAAGAAGCACGCCGGATTCTGGACCGACTTTTCGGTTATACCCTTTCACCTTTTTTGTGGAGAAAGCTTTCCCAACCAAAACTCTCCGCCGGGCGGGTCCAATCACCTGGACTGCGGATGGTGGTGGAGAGAGAACGCCAACGGCTACGATTTGTCACTGCCTCGTACTGGGATCTTAAAGCTACCTTGCATCGAGAAAATGATACAACGAGTGCAAGCTTTGAAGCTAAGTTAGAATCTGTTGGTGGTCAACGTGTCGCCATTGGAAAAGATTTTGATGCTGAAACAGGGCAGTTAGGGCGTAATAAAAAAGTCTTGGTGCTTGATCAAGAAGGGGCTCTAGAGCTTGTGCAACGGATTGAGAAGGCTCCTTGGGCGGTAATTTCAGTTGAAGAAAAAGAGAAAAAACAACGACCGGCACCCCCTTTTATTACCTCTACTCTCCAACAGGAGGGTAACCGCAAACTCCGTTTAAGTGCTAAAGAGACGATGCGTATTGCCCAGAAACTCTATGAAAGTGGACTTATTACCTACATGCGTACCGATTCGCCCACTCTTAGCCAAGAGGGGATTAAAGCTGCACGAGATGCTGCAGGGTCTTTGTATGGGTTAGAGTATCTTTCACCAAAATCGCGTCAGTATGCTAGCAAAAGTTCTTCTGCACAGGAGGCGCACGAAGCTATCCGTCCTGCAGGAGATCAATTTGTCCACCCTGAAAAAAGTGGCTTACATGGTGCTGAATATGCGCTCTATGAAATAATTTGGAAGCGAACGTTAGCCAGCCAGATGGCGGAAGCGATTAAAGCTTTTACAACGGTTAAAATAAGTGCTGATGATACTATTTTCTCAGCAACGGGAAATCGCATTGTATTTCCAGGATTTATCCGAGTCTATGTTGAAGGGAAAGATGATCCCGAAGCAGCTTTGGAAGATTCAGAACGCTTATTGCCTAAACTTACTCCACAAATGCCACTTGTCCTCCATACTTTAGAGCCGGTCGGACATGAGACGAAACCGCCAGGGCGCTTTACCGAAGCAACGCTAGTCCAGGAGTTGGAGAAACAAGGTATTGGGCGGCCTAGTACTTACGCTACTATCATCGATAAGTTGTTTGAAAAAGCTTATGTGGAAAAAGATGGTTCGGCCTTAGTCCCTTCGTTTGTTGCTTTTGCCGTAGTGCAATTACTCGAAAAGAATTTTACCAATCTTGTTGATTACGATTTCACTTCAAAAATGGAGGATGCCCTTGATGGTATAGCTGAAGGTAAGGTTAACCAACTTGATTTCCTCAAAACCTTTTATGAAGGAGAAGCAGGGTTGAAAAACCAAGTTGAAGTGATGCTAACTGAGGTTAAACCGGCCGATGCTAAACATATTGCATTACCCCATATTGATGAAAAGTATCCCGTGATGATTGGAAAGTTTGGTCCCTATGTGGTCAAGAAAAATGAAGAAGGGGAGGTCGAGCAATCGGTCTCTATTCCAGTTCAATTCTTTCCAGGAACCATTACCAATACCGATATTGAAGATTTAATAAAAGTAAAAGGTGATGGTAATAAAGAACCTGATCCATTGGGAATTGATCCAGAAAGTGAAGAACCTGTCTTTTTACTGAATGGTAAATTTGGCCCCTATTTCCAATTAGGGCTTAAATCAAAAGAGAATCCAAAGCCAAAAACAGCTAGCGTGCCCAAAGGTCGAGATCCCCTAACTATGGAATTAGAAGAGATTTTAAAATACCTTTCTTTGCCCAGAAAGATCGGTATTCATCCCGATTCAGGCAAGCCGGTGGTGGCAGCTATTGGTAAATTTGGACCCTACGTTGGTTGTGAACGTAATTTTCGTTCATTAAAAGAAGAATCCTTAGT
>JAQVOO010000005.1 GCA_028702575.1 Sphaerochaetaceae bacterium | reverse complement strand
AGTTTATTCAGCATATAACGAGCATCGCTATGGACAAAATCCTCATACCAGAGGGGACCATAGACACCGGAGAAGGCCTCTTGTGTCCTAGCAATTACCGGGTGACTAGGAATTCCAGGATCACTAAGTATGCCTAGTGTTTCATGGATAGGCATCTGCCCTATCCAAGGAAGTTCTAATACTGCTTGGGTTACTGTGGTAGCAGTTAAAAAAACCCCACTCCAGGCTATTAATACCAGTAGTCCAATCAACACCTTTTTCATATCTCTATGATGACCTAAGAAGTAGTTGGATGTCAAACATTGCCTAGACAGAAAAGAGGGCTTTCGGTACCATTGGGGCAATGAAAAACAATTTTGTGAAGAATCAAATTGCCCGTCTCATAGGCGATTTTACACAAACAGTAAGAGATCCGCTATGGAGAGATATTCCGCTATCTAAAGGATTTAAACGATTATTTACTAGTGAATCTCTTCAGAAACTTGGGCGAATTAAACAATTGGGTCCAGTTCATTTGTTATATCCAGGAGCTGTCCATACCCGTTTGGACCATAGCCTAGGAGTGTTCCATGCAACTCGTTTAATTGTGCTAGCACTCCTTACTGGGGAGCACTCTCATCCACTTCTGAGCCAGGAAGGGATTCAGGCACTCTTAGCAGCAGCTATGTTACACGATGTGGGTCATTTCCCTTATGCCCATGCTCTCAAAGATAATATAAGTCGAGAACATGAGGTGTTAGGGGCTGAAATTATAGCTGAAGATAAGAGTTTAGGTCATATCATAACCGACCAATTAGGAACTTCTGTTGAGGCTGTTTGCCAGATTATTGATCCAGCTTTACCATGTGACGATGCTGAAATCTTTTTTTATCGCACTATATTATCGGGAACCATGGACCCTGACAAACTCGATTATCTTAGTCGGGATGCTTTGTTCTGTGGCATCCCTTATGGCATGCAAGATGCTTCCTACATAATTCGTCACTTATCTGTGCATCAAGGACAAACCCTTTGTATCCCTTTAGAAGCTATTGGCGCGGTAGAACATCTTCTTTTTGCAAAATACTCGATGTATCGTAATGTATATTGGCATCGGGTGACCCGCAGTGCCACTGCTATGATTAAAAAAGCAGTCCGACTTGCGCTTCAAAAAGAAATCTGTCATGAAACAGATCTATTCAATTTAGATGATGAATCTTTTTGGACACTTTTTTCACATATGCAAGATCTCGAGGTGGTAGAGCTTGTAAAAAAAGTACGCAATAACGATTTGCTACAAACAAAAGCTACCCTCTCCTTAACCCAAACTGAGCACTGCCGTAATCTTTTTACAAATCAAGAAAGTCGTGCTCTGGTGGAACAGTCTGTGTACGAAGAACTAGTTCGCTCATATCCTAAATTGAACTCATGTGAAGTGATAATCGATATTCCAGAGGATATCTCTTTTGAATCTGATATCCCTATCCTACTTGAACATAACACGTTGAAAGATTTCGCATCAGTAGATGAATTATTTACTCCACCTTTAGTTCGAGCTTTTACTACTAGTTTAAGGAAATTACGGTTATTTCTACCTGATTACATCTCTTCTTCAATTGCAGAAAAGGTGCTCAAAGAAGGATTAAACGAGCATGCATAGCCTACAACATCCTCCACAAAAATGGCGCGAGTTACTCTCAGCCCCTATTCCTCCTTGGGTTAGGCGGTTCATTAAGCTCACGGGCAAAGGTATTAACCGGCATGCGATGATTCGAGATAATGATGCTGTCTTGCTCAGTGTCTCGGGAGGCAAAGACTCGCTGGCTCTCGCTCTTGCCCTCTCGATCCGCTTACAGTGGCTACCAATCTCTTATTCATTGCAAGCAGTCATGATTAATTGGATTGAACATCCCATAGAAATTGAAGATCGGCTTTGCATTGAGGAATTTTTTGGGGCTCTGCAAATCCCATTGCTTATTTTAGATGAAAAACAATACCCAGATAGCTTTAAAGGTGAATTTAATTGTTATCTTTGTTCTCGAAACAGGCGTAGAATCCTCTTTACATATGCTGCAGAACATGGATATAAACTGATTGCCATGGGGCATCATTTGGATGATTTAGTCGAAACGACCCTTTTAAATCTAACGAGTCGGGCAAAGTTTGAGACCATGCTTCCAGTCCAAGAATTTTTCAAAGGGAAGATTCATGTTATTCGACCCATGATAGAAGTACATGAAACAACAATTCAAAAACTAGCCGATACCTATAATTTACCGGCAGTGAAACCTAAATGCCCCTATGATAAGACTAATATACGGGCTCGATTAAAGCCTATCGTACGCGATTTAGCTCACATTGATCGAGATGTTCGTGAACATATCTATCATTCTCATCAATTTTCGTACGAAATACCGCGAAAAAATCCTGTTTCTACCCTACCAGATCTCGCAAACACAGTTGCGGTCCATCATGATTTAGAGTAATGTATAGTTATGAAAATGAAGAGGTTAACGCACGTGAAAAAAGTGATATTTTTAGTAGCAATGACAATGTTGGTGATGCTGTTTACAGTATCGGCTGCAATTTTACCTACGACTGAGGCTTCGACTCCTCAATTTCTTTATGTTGCTAACGACATAAACTCAGATTACTTCCAGTTTGATGCAAAAGGGGTATACGTTGCTCCAACATCGACTGTGACTGCTCTTAAAGAGGGGTGGATTGTTCTCTCAGGGCAAGAGCCTGTTACTATCAAAGGACCTAATACTACGATTGTATTGCAACGAGAATCTATTCTCACGATTGGCTCAACCACTGTGAACAAACCTTCCTATTATCTGATTGCCGGTTCGGCCTCTTTTTTAATGGATACCCCATTTTTAGGCAAATTAGAGGTTTCAACACCAGTAGGGATTTATACACTCCAAGGTCATGGAGAGATGTTCATCTCCTCCGATTATGCTGAAATTGTGTTCTCACTAGGTGGTAAAATTCGTGTCATGAATGCAATTACACGCCAAATTACCGACCTACCTGAATTTACCTATCTTAACCTCGCGGACCCATTTGTAAACACAAAAGAACTTTCAAGAGAGACCTATGAAACACTCTCGATTAATCCTAAGAAGACCACAACTAGAATATTACCCAGTGTAAAAGTGCAAGACGGAATCACCTTCCAAAATCCAGAACCTCTATTCAAAGCACAAAAAGTAGAGACTGAAAAGGTTGTCACTCCACAAAAACCCACTCCGGCTGTGGTAAAAGAGACTCCTAAAGTAGTAGCTCCTGTAGTTAAAGAGACTCCTAAAGTAGCAGCTCCTGTAGTAGTAGAAGAGACTCCTGAAGTAATTGCTCCTGTAGTAGTAGAAGAGACTCCTGAAGTAATTGCTCCTGTAGTAGTAGAAGAGACTCCTGAAGTAGTTGCTCCTGTAGTAGTTGAAGAGACTCCTGAAGTAATTGCTCCTGTAGTAGTTGAAGAGACTCCTGAAGTAGTTGCTCCTGTAGTAGTTGAAGAGACTCCTGAAGTAGTTGCTCCTGCAGAGCTAGTAGCTGAACAAGAAGTTTTTGATGTTTATGTTGTCCACACAAATGACGTGTTGGGACAAATTGAAGATGAAGGGATTGGTTATGCTCGTTTAGCAACACTCCTTGATTGGGGACGAAGTGTTTCTGATCGTAATTTATTACTTGATGCTGGTAATACTACTAGTGGGACACCCCTTGCAGAAGCTTTTAAGGGAGAAACTGTCGCAGTATTACTCGATATGCTTGGCTATAATGCTATTGCTCCCGGACCAGCTGATTATGCCTATGGCATCGAGCGCTTACAAGAAGCTGCCAACATGGCGACCCAATTTTCCCAAGTAAAAATATTAGCTGCAAACATCCTCGATTCCCAAGGTGAGTTCTTATTTGACCCGTACGGAATTTTTGATCTTGAGGGATATACCATCGGAGTTATTGGCATAAGTGTTCCCCCCAAAGACGTCAGTGGCATTAGTTATCTTAATGAGACAATTATTGCACAAGCACAAAATTTAGTTGACGAAGTTGCTTCTCAATCTGATTTTGTTATTTTACTAGGTAATACCTCAGGTGCTCCAGCTGGTATAACTAGTACTGACATTGCTCAAGCAATTTCCGGGATTGATCTTATTATTGATGGTGAAGCAACTCAAACTCCTGCTAGAGGTAAACTCGTGGGATCTACTTTAATTGTAAATGCTAATGCAAGACTACAAAGTGTTGGAGTAGTAGCTATTCATGTGGTAGATGGTGAAGCCGTTACTTTAGACACTGCCAGAATCAGTGTAGAAGATATAAATAACCCCAATAAGAGTGCTCTGGCAAAATCTTTTGGAATTACCCACGTACCTCTCGACTCCGACGTTGTAACCTTTATAGAAAAACAAAAGGCACGCTATGCTGCCCAGCAAATTGTTCCAGTTGTAACTGAGACACTCGTCGCAAAGGAACCCGCTTTAGAAGTCACAGAGCCAGCAGATATCGCAAAGGAACCCGCTTTAGAAGTTACAGAACCAGCAGATATTGTAGAAACGCCTGTAGTGGTCGAAGGCGAACCTACCCCTGAAGAAATTCTTGTAGCTGAAGATGTCCCAGCCCAAACAATCACAGAAAGTCCCTTAGCTATTAAACAACCTCTAGGCATCACAGCGAGTGTGTCTGAAGCTCCTGCGGATAGTTTTGATTGGGGCCTCTCGGCAACTCTGACCGTATCCCGTGATAGTTTTGCCAGTGGTCAAACTCCTAAACTTGGTCTTTCTATAAATCCATTCTTTAATCACAACGCCTTTGCAATGGGTTTACAGGCCTTCTTCTTGACCGATGGAAGTCTTCTCTCTCCATCAACCTATGATGTCTTTAATTTACGAAGTGGCTCAGGTATTGCTACTACTGTAAGTTCGGCCATGAGCTTTTTAGATTATATCCGGTATGGACAAGCTGGAGATGCCTTCTATCTATTAGCTGATGATACCACCCCCATTGCATTTGGAAACCGAATTTTAGTGAACAACCTTGGTGTTGCTAGCGGTCCTTATGAAGAACATCTTGGACTTTATAGCTCTGCTACCATCGGGAAGTTTGGTTTAGAACTCTTTGCTGATGACTTGTACTTTAGTAATTGGCTGGCTGGGGATAAACAAATAGGTGGAATGCGGGTGACCTACGCCTTCTCTCCTGCTATTTCGTTAGGGGCATCTTCGTTGCTTAGTGCTAATTCAAGTAAGAACTTTAATGCCTACCCCGCTCTTGATTTATTATGGACAATTAAAAATGAGCGCAGATTGCGCATTGACGCCTTTGTAAATATGGCTACTATGGTCAGCCTTGATTCGTTCTCTTTAAACACCATCTATAACAGCTCAGGTAGCTCCTTAAGTAATAAACTTCCTAATTTCTTAGCTGCCGGCGGTCTCGATTTACGTACCCTTAACTGGAATTATCGTTTAGTTGGAGCAGTGCAAAACAGTGCTGACGGAATTTTATCTTTAGGATCATTGAACCAGAGTCACTACTCAGGGAAACGGATGCTTGATGCTAACGCCGGGATCTATTTTACCTTTGGTGCAGAAGCGCGATACACTGGCGATACATTTAGTTTTTCAGGGTCATGGTACCTTCCAATTGAACAAAACTTCTCTCGCATTATCCCCCTAGATACCAACAGTGCAGTCTCTGGAGATATGTTCGCCATTGAGGCGACCTATACTGGTTCCAATTTTGAAGCTGCATTGGGATTGCGCAGAGTGGGTTTTGTAACTGCTATTACTAATCTCTTCGATTTCTCCGGAGGATTCTCAGGTTTTGTAAATAATACCAAAGCTCTTCTAAGGTCTGGAGGAAATGCCCAACCTTACGTCGCTTTACGTTATCAACAAGGTTTGTTCAGTATCTTTGGTGATGCAAGTGTAGTAGCACAAGCTGGTGCACCTACCGTGTTCACCCCACGCTTTAATTTTGGGGCTACAGTATTTGTCGCTAAACGAGCTCTTGCACAATCTAAAGAGCTCGCGCTTAAAGAAAAAGTTTTTAGCGATACGGTAAAAACTAAGAAATTTGATTTCTCCGCTGATTTGCGAACAGCTTATACCAAAACATTTGCTGGTGGACTAGATAACGATCATATTACCGTGCAACCTGTTATTACACTAGCTAAGGGAGATTCTTTCTCTTTCGGGCTGGGACCAAAAGTTGCGCTAGATCTACAGGCTATGCAGCTCTATGCCCACGATGGGGCCCCCTTCTCATTCGGTAGTAGTTCCTACGGTGGTAGTACCATTGGTAAAGTCTATGATATAACGACCGATTTGTTCTCACTTATTGATCATTTAACCATTGGTAAAGAAGGGGATGCTTTCACCCTTGCTATTGGTCGCGACCAAACTGTTTCAATGGGCCCCATGGTCAAAGAACTAACAACTCGAACCGACAGCACCCTTCAGGATGCCGTTGGATTACAGGCCTCTTTCGAGTCGAAGGCAGTAGATGTTGATTTGTTTATGAACAACCTCGCGGAATGGCAACTTGGTGGCTTCCGCTTGGGAATTGCTCCATTTAAAAACTATGGCGCTGAATTTGGCTTGTCGGCTCTTGGAAATCTAACGCTCACGAATAGTATTAAACGTATAGATTTCATCCCAACCATCGATATGGTTCTCCCTGTTATTGAAAAAGAACATTTTGCGATGAGTACTAACGGTAGCTTCTCCACTATGCTGGGATATGATAGAACCTATGGATTTGAACAACTATTCTATGATAGCTCAGGCTCATCCTTCTTCAACAGTTTAAATAACTATCTTGTCCAGGGTGGCCTCAAGGTCGAAACACAGAACTTTATGATAGGTTTGGACGTTGCAATGCAAAAGGGAGCTCTCTCGTATGGGATGTTCAACCCCCTCTTCATTCGTGAACGGTCTGCAGCAAATGGAGTGTTAGCATCACTTGATTCAGCTTGGCCTGGATCTCTGGAAATCCCAGTTGACAGAACCTTCTCTGTGGGGGCTTCTAGTGCCTGGAGAAACGAATACTTTGATTTAGCAGCTTCCTATATCCTTCCCTTCTCTACATCATTTGCGGCTAATACCACTAGCGATCTTCTTATGCTGAAAGGGAGTGCTAAATTGGGTCAATTTGATATTTCATTGGGGTACAATCGCCGTGGATTCATGCCAGCGGCGAAGACACTCTTAACCGGCTCAGCAGCAGTGATTAGCCGAATCAAGACGTTCCTTGGCGGAACAGATAGTGTCATTCACGCCGGTGTTGGGGTAAGCCAAGGTCCATTGACCTTTAATGCAACCATCTCAACATTAGCTGATTTGACTCCTATTGCCGGTGCTTGGAACAGACAAAGTGCAACGACAAGTTCTCCAGCTATAACCTTCGGAGTTGATATCAATCTCTTCTAGATCAAACTATTGAAGATGAAAGCCATCCCTCTAGTGGGGGATGGCTTTTTTTGATACGATAGGTCATGGAAAGGATTAAACAATTAGACCCTTTGGTAGCTCAGCGCATCGCAGCCGGAGAGGTCATTGAACGACCTGCATCTGTGGTACGAGAATTACTCGATAATGCCATTGATGCTCAAGCCAAAACTATTACCGTACAAGTTGTCTCTGGTGGTATAGAACGTATTACGGTAATAGATGATGGAATTGGCATTCAAAGTGAGGATCTCCCGCTATGCTGCCGTTCTCATGCAACTAGTAAAATAGCTACATTAGAAGACCTTTTCAACCTTTCAACCATGGGTTTTCGTGGTGAAGCGTTGTATAGTATTGCCGCTAGTGCCAAAATTACCATTGCCAGCACGCACGCTGAATCAAAACCTACAACCCTCATTATAGATAATGGCCAAGATGCTGAAATCATCCCAGGAGGCCCTGATCGGGGAACTAGGATTGATGTCGAACATCTGTTCGCCGCTATTCCAGCACGTCGCCTATTTTTAAAACGACCGGCCACTGAATCGACAATGTGTCGCAATACCATGGTTGAAAAAGCGAGAGCTTTCCCAGAGATTTCATTTCGCTTTTATGACGGTGAAACCTTACGTATGGATTTACCGGCTACCACACCGAAACAAAGAATCCTCGATACTTTAGCCCATGATGGGCGGGTCATTCCAACGGAAACTACCGAATTAAGAGACCAAGCGAGTCGCTTTAGCCTCTATGCGGTTGCATCAACTCCAGCTTATTATCGCACAGACCGCTCCCATATAGCTATCTATGTCAATCAAAGACTCATAGACGAGTATGCCTTAGTCCAGGCGGTCACCTATGGGTATAGGGAAATGCTACCCGGGGGAGCCTTCCCCTACTGCTACCTCTTTGTAACAGTAGATCCTGAATTAGTCGATTTCAATATACATCCGGCCAAACGAGAGGCTAAATTACGCAATAAGGCGGAGATCCACCATCAAATCGTAGTCATGGTCCGCCAACAAATAAGCAAATCGCTACCTCGCCTCTCCTTAGAAACTCAACCTACTGCACAACCAGAGCTTCACAATCTGGCTACCTCTGAAAGTCCTAAAGGATATCAGGGGAAGAAGAATTCTAGTTCTCAATCCTTTTTCAATCAAAACCAAGCCAAACCACACGATAATGATTGGTTTCAACGGGCTAAAGAAATTCTTGAAAAACAACCAACCCCCGTTTCTGTCAGCACTCCTAAAACTGAAGACTTTGCCTATCTTGGCCAAGTTTTCAACCTATTTTTAGTCGTACAACGAGGAGATGCTCTGTATCTCATCGACCAACATGCTGCCCACGAACGGATTCTATTCGATCAAATTCGGCAAGATAAAGGTATTCAAAGACTCATCATCCCGCTCCAATTCGAAGTTGAACGTTCTGTAGATGAATTTCTCACTAATCATGCTCCGTGGTACGCAGACTATGGCTTAGAACTCAAACGCATTGATGATTTAGAATGGGAACTAAGTTCAATACCCGCTCTTTGGAAACCAATAGAACAAGCTGTAGTGAAATTTATCAGTTCTCACTCCAGTGGCGACCTTGGCGAATTAGAAAAAGAACTCTATGCTAATATTGCTTGTCATGGCGCAATCAAAGATGGCGATAACATCGACCGAATTACAGCTGAAACACTAATTAAACAAGTCTTCCAGTTAGAACATCCAGTTTGCCCACATGGACGCACCTTTGTTGTTGAGATAACAAAGGAACATCTTTGGCGCGCAGTTGGTCGAACTATGTAAAGAATGTTCTTACAACAAATAACATTGTTTGATTATCGTTAAAACGGGAAGCAATAATAGAGGTAGTTAATGCTTTGATTTTTCCATCATCTAAAGCCCGACTTTCTAGGTAGGCACTAGCACTCTCTTGGGTATGGAGCACCTTGTGATTAGCATCGTAAAATGTATAGCGCCATGGTTGGTCCTCATCTTCAGCGTACCCATTAAGGCGCCACCTATTATTGACATACTCCCAAGTTACAGGCGCTAGTGACGCCACAAACAAACTAGCTTCCTGCAATATACGACGAGGTCGATCATACGTGACTTGTTGTTCAAATCTGCGACCATCAGGTAAAAATATTTCTACCTCATAAGTGCCAACTTCAAGAGCAGTATCGGGAGGAAGCAACAAATCTGAACTACCAATAAACCACCTGTCAGCTGCTAAAAAAGGGGTAACAAGTGGCTCCCAAACAAAGGTCGCAGAAGGTGAGGTAATCGATAGTTGATAGATTTCATCCTTTGTGAGGGGGTCAGCTGAAATTGCTATAGCCAGCCCTTCAGCAATGGTTGAATTAACCGCGGCACTATGCGTTGCCACAATAGAAGGTAATAACGTTGTGGAATGGATAGCAAAAGAATCACGACTGCAACCAACACTTATTAATATAAGTACTATTAGGCTAAGGATAAGAGAGCGACTCCTCATATCCGTTACATCCCTAAAGCCTCTAATTGCATCACCACTGGATTGGCATAAGAGCGTAAGATAATGTGGCGCAGTTCATCTGAGAGATCTTTATAGCGATTAAGAAACTTCTTAGTGTTTAGCGATGCATATTTATCGGTGAAACGTGTAGGACCTTGTAATAAATCATAGGCCAAGTAATTAGTATCCCATAATTTATAACCAAGATGGATTTGCCGATCGATTTCATAGGCGACCTCATCAGCATTATTATAATCTTCTCGTAAAGGTGTGCCTAACTGTAGATGAACATTACCTTTAAACCGTCTTAATCCCCGCAGCATGTTAACGAGATCCTCATACTTCTTTTTAGTATAGGTGCCATGTAACTTCTTAGAAACTTCTTCCCGCCCTTTGTTGATATCATTAGGATCGTATTGGTACGAAATAGCAACTGGCACAATATTACATTGCTTAATTAACTCTTTAAACGAGATTCCTGAGAATTTATAGGAGAGATAGAGCATCTTAATAATTGCTGGATTGGTTTTATCGATGCCATCCTTGGTACGGCCACTACGTTGGGCAACCCAAATTGATTTCTTGGCATCCGTAATAAGCTCTACAAAGTATTGAGATAACCGTAACGACTCTTTATATTGCTCTCGCATCGGAAGATCACGTTTAACGGTCACACCACCATTGAGCTTAAACATATCAGTGGTGAACTGATTAACCAAAAGGTTGTCGCCGATGGCCATTTCACAGGTTGGAAAACCACTCTGCAACAAAGCATAATCGAGCAGAGCACAATCAAGAAGGATATCACGATGATTACTAATGAAAAGATAAGGGGTGTCGGCATCAAGATTCTCTTGTCCACTAAAAGTGAACTCAGTCATTGAATTACGTTCAATTGTGGGAAGAAATACGCCTGCAGTTATCAGACGCTGAAAATCTTCGTATGACTTTACTTGATCAAGAAGCGGTGGAATAGTCTCCTTCATGTGGAGACTTTTCCATTTTGTCTTGACAATATTCCCGGCATACAGAACCTCAGCCATGTTACGTAAGAACTTAGGGTACGCTTTAATTCGGTTCACTGCATCAATGACATCTTGACCTTTATAAGGTGCAATATCTTTATACTTAGCCTCGTTCATAGTTTAAAACTCCACATTGAGCGATTTCATGTATTGAGCCCGTTCCCATTGGGAAGGGTCTTTCGTCCGCTTGTGAGCGAGCTTTCCTCTGAAGTCGACAAAGGTTTGGGCGTGGTGACGATCCATCCACGTAGTAAGGGTGTTAAGCATCTCAGTAATAACTGGATGCCCATTTTTCATTATTGCTGAACAAACTTGTACTGCTTTGGCCCCCGATAATAACATTTTAATGAGGGTCTCTCCTGAGTGAATACCGGTCGATGCACAGATATCACAATTGAGATAGGCTGAAAGTAGGGCCGTCCATTGTAACGGTAAGGTATATTCATGGGGGCTACTAAGCACTATGGAAGCTTTTGTAGCTATTTTCTCAATGTCGATATTAGGTTGATAAAATCGATTAAACAAGACTAACCCGTCGACACCAATTTTATCTAATTGGCCAACGATATTGGCTAGCGCAGTAAATTGCGAACCCATTTTAATTGAAAGCGGCAAAGGAAAACGGCGACGAGCAGTTTCTACCAATGCTATAAATTCAGTCTCCATCTCTTCTGCAGTCCGTTTAAAATCAGACGGAAGTACAAAATAGTTTAACTCTAAGGCATCAGCTCCCACTTCAGCAAAGCGGGAAACATAATCAAGCCAAGTTCCTTGTGTACGACAGTTAACACTAGCAATTACAGGGATATCTAAGGCATCAGTCGCCTTTTCAACTAACGATAAATAAGCATCAATGTAATAGTTGCGGGACGCATCTTCAAGAAAGTCTTGACCATCCGCATGCACAACATATCCTTCACTCTCACTAATCATCAATTTCGCATCGTGATCGATTTGTTCTTCGAAAATTGACTTTACCACAACAGCACCTGCACCAGCGTCTTCACATTTTTTTAAGTTATCAAGGGATGCAGTGAGCGGGGAACTCCCCACAATAATTGGGTTTTTTAATTCTAAGCCGAGATATGTTGTTGTCAAACGTTCCATATGCTTACCTCCGATACTTCATAATAGCCAATAACCAACTTGATGTACAGAGAAAGAGGACAAGCTATTACGTTCTCACTACCTCTACAATGGCTTGAAGAGTTGACTCATAGGCTTTTACAGGGACTGTCATGACCATTTTCAAATCAAAAACTCCTGCTAGAAGGCTGAAATAGCGTTTTTGAGTGCCCAGTGCTTGATTAATGCGTTCTGCTAAATGCTCCTCACGACCGAGACCTTCGCCAACGAGGCCGATGAGCACTAAGGGTTCAGACATCTGGCAATTATCAAGGTCGAGCACTAATTGTAGCTCCTGAGCTAAAGCTTGTGCCTGTTCTTCCTCTATTTCAGTACTAAGGTAGATTGTCATGGCATCAAATGCATCAACAACAAGATCAAAACGAATCTTCTTTTTATGTAATATTTGCTGTAACTGCTCTTTAAGTGCTGGATAAGTAGCTAACATGAACTTTTCAATAGAGAGCTTGCGGTACCCTTTCTTCCCCGAAACACCCACGATGTGTTGGAGGTTACTATCGCGAGTTGCTCGAATAATGGTCCCTGGTGCCGTACTATCATTAGTATTTTTGATGTGGATCGGAATTTGAGCACTTCGGACAGGCCCTATTGCATCCTCGTGCAATACATTCGCTCCAATACAAGATAGTTCACGAATCTCACGGTAGGTAATTTGAGCCACTGGCTTAGCATCAGGGACAATACGCGGATCTGCTAGATAGATACCAGAGACATCGGTCCAATTTTCATAGAGTTCTGCTTGCACTGCCCGCGCTACGATGGCTCCAGTAATATCGGAACCTCCTCGAGAAAAAGTTTGGATAGTACCGTTTGTATTGGTTCCGTAGAACCCGGGAATTACGATACGCCCAGTACATTTGGTTAACCGTTTGGCAGTAAGATCATAAGATAGTTCATCCACTCGCCCGGCAGAAGTGAGACGGATAATCTCTTCAGCATCGACAAATTCAGCCCCAAAATATTCACTAATGATTAGGGCATTGAGATATTCTCCACGACTAGCAGCATAATCAGCACTTTCTTCTTGGAAAAGTCGCTTGTAGATTGTTTTTAATTCTTCTTTTATTTGCTGTCCTACCTGAAGCTCCTCCGCAATAGTTAGAAATCTTTTACTAATATTGGCAAAAGGCTCATCGAAAGATTTTCCTTGACTAGCTAAAGCGTGACACTGCAAAAGGAGGTCGGTAATTTTAGTATCGGTCGGATCCTCTTTTCCAGGAGCTGAGACAACCACTATATTGCGTCGTTCATCGGCAAAGATGATCTCTTTGACCTTCTTAATCTGTTGAGCGTTAGCCAAGGAGGTCCCACCAAACTTACTTACCCAGATTGCCTTCTTGTTTTCCATACCCACCTCTTTTTTTTACGTTGAACACCATTCTACAAAAAGAAGCTCAACTAAAGCAATAAGCTAAGCATTGATTGCCTATAACTAGAGAACTTTTCTATGAAGTTTTTAAAGAATACAAAGAGTTACTTGTCGTAATTGATCAAAAGGAGCCTAAAGAATAAACGGAACGCTATAATTATACGATTGATAGACGACAAAAGTCTCGACTTCTAAAATCTCGGGAACTTTGGCTAATTCTTTTTTAAAAAAACTTAATAAGCTTAGTCCTTCATCTTCACTCAAAATAACTTGTAATATTAAATCATACCGTCCTGTGACAACAACAGCAGAGACAACACCACGAAGACGGGAAAACTCTTGGGCTTTACGCCCAAGATCCAAAGTCTTTAATTTCACCCCCATAAGAACGATTTGCAAACCTGGAAAAAACTCAGGATTAACGAGACCGGTGATTTGCAATACACCCTCTTCCATAAGTTTATTAACGCGGGCACGAACAGTATTTTCCGTAATCGATAGCTCCTCCGCAATTGCACTATAAGGTTTGCGACCATCTGCAAGGTGGCGAATAATGGCTCTATTGGTTTCGTCTATTTTTTTCATTAGCCGTTCACTCGCTGGAATTCTTTCATCACATCAGCAAGAGCTTGCACATCATCAATAGGCAATGCATTGTAAAGCGAAGCGCGCAATCCGCCGACACTACGATGCCCCTTTAAGCCTACCATACCGGCAGCCTTTGTCTCGGCTAGGAATTTCTGTTCCAACTCTTCAGTTTCAAGACGGAAGACAATATTCATCTTCGAACGATAAGCTGGATCAACTGGACTCTTGAAATATCCTCCACTACCATCAATTACATCATAAATTAGATTTGACTTCAGCGTTGCCCGCTTAGCCATTCCGTGGGCTCCACCATTTTTCTTAATCCACTCTAAGACCAACTTCACACCCCAAATGGAGAAGACTGGTGGTGTATTATATAAACCTCCACTTTTAACATGTTGGGCGTAGTCTAAATAGGCGGTAAGATTTTTATTTTGTTTTTCTAACATATCCTCTCGTAAAATAATGAGGGTTGCACCAGCGGGGCCTAAGTTTTTCTGGACACCTCCATACAACATGGCAAATTTTTCGACGGGAATGGGACGGCTTAATAAATCACTTGAGATATCGGCAATGAGAGGAACATCTTTGGTATCAGGCCACTCTTGCCACTCAATACCGCCAATAGTTTCATTTGAACACAGGTACATATATGAGGAATTAGAAGAAGGTTTCACTGTTGCTACGTCGGGTAGCGAAGTATAATTATTCACACTTCCATCGTAGTAAATATTGACATCACCTACTTTTTTAGCATCACTGACAGCCTTGTTAGCCCAAGATCCACTCTTAATATAATCGGCGACACTCCCTGGGCGTAAGAAATTCATGGGAATCATAGAAAATTGGAGAGATGCTCCCCCACCGAGAAAGAATACAGCATAATTATCGGGGATTTTCAATAACTCTTTTACTAACGACAAACATTCATTATACATATCTTCAAATGGTTGCCCGCGATGACTCGCCTCTATCATCGAAAGTCCATTGTCGTTATAATCAAGTAATTGGGCCTGTAGTTCTTGCAATACCTCCATCGGTAGTACCGATGGGCCAGCAAAAAAATTCTTTTTTCGGCTCATAGAACTCCTCCTTTAAGTACTTCGTCTATAATATCACAAGTCTCTTGCCCAATCCTAAGTAAATTTTCAACGCTGTTAGCTCCAAAATGAGGGGTCAAAGTAACCCGCTCACAAGCAAGCAAGGGATAATCAGGAGCTGGAGGATCACTAGGATAAACATCCGTAGCATACCAACTAATTCGACCATCCTTTAAGGCTGCAACTATGGCTTCAGCATCGACACAAGGTCCTCGACCAGTGTTAATAATTACAGGTTTACGTTGGCACTTGTTAATCAAATCGTCACAGAATATCCCTAAAGTTTCATCAGTCAAAGGGAGGTGTAAGGAGATATAATCAGCTTCTTGCACAATCTCTTCTAATGTGGATACCATCGTTGCCACAGGACTGGTCGTGACATATTTGTCATAGGCCACTACGTGCATACCAAAAGCTAAAGCTCTTTTTGCAACCTCAGTAGCTATGTTACCAATCCCAATGAGAGCAAGCGTTTTACCATATAATTCGGTTCGTTTAAGTGATTTTAACCACTCCCCTTTCTTCATCCCATTGTGCACTTTTATGAGATGATTTGGCGCAGACAGCATGAGGGCAAAAGTTAATTCTGCCACAGCGATTGCAGAAGACTTAGGGGTGTTTCTGACGAGGATTCCTTTTTGCTTAGCATAGACACAATCGATATTATCAACACCGACGCCCCCCCGTATAATCAATTTTAGGTTTTTAGCCGAATCGATGTATTCTTTTGTAACTTTTGTTTTACTGCGAACCAGAACAACATCGGCTTCGGACAAGCGGCCCTTGTCGTCGGTAACCTCGCCAAAAGCCTCTAGCAACTTTGGCAATGATGCATCGAATGCATCAGAAATCAATATCAGCATTAAGTATCTCCTTATCTTGAAAACGTGGCTATATAATACTGTATTAATTAGGAATTTGTCAAATATGTAATATGAAATTGGTGATATGATAAATTTAATTAGAATATCTTGCTATATACCCACCCTATCACAACTTACTATTTTTTTAATTTTGTTGGATCAAAATGCTTCCCAGGAGCTTCTGGTAGAAGGCTCAAATCAAAAGGTGTTGTTTGGTATACATAATAGTTAAGCCAATTCGAGTATAATAATTGTGCGTGAGAATACCAACTAACCAGTGGCGCGGCTTTGACATCATTTTCGGGATAATAATTTTTGGGCTTTGCTATGGGTAAGGCATTGGCTATATCTCGTTTATACTCTTCGTCTAAAGTCCTCGCTTCATATTCTGGATGACCAAAAACAAAAACTTGACGCCCGTCTTTACTAACAACAATATAGAGTCCTGCCTCATCACTTGAAGCGAGCACTTGTAAGGTAGAAATGGTAGCTATATCTTCTTTTCTTACTTCAGTATATCGAGAATGTGGTGCATTAAACAGATCATCAAAACCGCGCAATAATGGCGTATTAGGAACTAAGACTCTATGTTGAAAAACCCCGAAGACCTTCTTTGCCAAGGGTCGTTTTTGTACTCCATAGTGATAATAGAGAGCGGCTTGGGCTCCCCAACAAAGAAATAATGTGGCAAAAACATGCTTTTTTGCCCATTCCATGATAGTACACAACTCTTTCCAGTAATCAACCTCTTCAAATTCCATAGTTTCAATTGGAGCTCCGGTAATAATCATCCCATCATAAGTTTGCTTCTTTATTTCTGCAAAAGTTTTATAAAATTCTTCTAAATAGGCTTTGGAGGCATGACGAGCGGTATAAGTTGCTGTACGCAAGAAATCGACTTCGATTTGCAACGGGGTATTAGAGAGACGTCGCAACAAACTAGTCTCCGTACTCGTTTTGAGGGGCATTAAATTCAGGATTAATAACTTCAGGGGACGAATATCCTGACTCATAGCCCTTTTATCGGTCATGACGAAAATATTTTCACGTTCTAAAATTGAACGAGCTGGTAGTCCCTCTGATATTTTTACTGGCATAATGTTTTCCTTACTCTAGTAAAGCTTGCGCTAAATCAGCCAACAAATCGCTTTGATGCTCTGTTCCAATCGACAACCGAATTGTTCCTGGTTCTATTTCGGCGCTGGTTAAATCGGCAGCAGTAAGCTGGCTATGGGTGGTACTAGCTGGATGAATGACCAAAGACTTTACATCGGCCACGTTAGCGAGTAAAGAAAAGAGCTTTAAACGATCTATAAAACGAATTGCACTTGCAGCGCCCCCTGTAATTACAAATGTAAAAATAGAGGCTCCGCCTAAGGGAAAATACTTTTTATAGAGTGCATGGGAAGGCGCACTCTCCAAAGAAGGATGGTTGACTCGTTCAATACGGGGATGTGCTGCTAAAAATTTGACTACTGCCAGAGTATTTTCTATATGCCGTTCAACACGCAAAGAGAGAGTTTCCAGTCCCTGTAAAAACAAAAAAGCGTTAAATGGACTCAAAGTAGCACCATAATCACGTAAAAGAATTACCCGAGCACGCACGATAAAAGCGTGTGAACCCATCGTTTCTGTATAACTAATACCATGGTAGGAAGGGTCACCTTCCACAAACCAAGGGAACTTTCCCGAAGCCTCCCAATCAAAGGTACCACCATCCACTACAATCCCCCCAATACAAGTACCATGCCCACCAATAAACTTAGTTGCTGAGTGGACGACAATATCTGCTCCATATTCAAAAGGGCGTAATAGATAGGGGGTAGCAAAGGTATTATCAACAACTAACGGGATAGCATGAGCGTGGGCAATAGCAGCGATATTTTCAATATCGGCCACGTTAGCATTGGGATTGCCAATACTTTCAATAAAGATTGCTTTAGTATTCGGTTGGATAGCCGCCTTGATAGCATCAATGTCAGCGACATCAATAAAGGTGGTCGTAATTCCTATGTGGGCAAAAGTGCGCCCAAATAAATTGTACGTCCCCCCATAGATAGTTCGGGATGCGACAATATGGTCCCCCACTTGGGCTAAATTTTGCATCGCCAAGGTAATAGCAGCTTGACCCGAAGCCGTCGCCACAGCACCAACACCCCCCTCTAAGGCCGCAACACGTTGTTCAAACACTTCGGTAGTTGGATTACCAATTCGCGTATAAATATTACCAGGTGCTGTTAGGTCAAATCGCGCAGAAGCTTGCCGGCAGTCATCAAAAACGAAGGAAGTTGTCGCATAAATAGGAACTGCTCGTGCTCCTGTGGCTGAATCGGGAGTTTCTTGACCAGCGTGGAGCTGCAGTGTTTCAAAATGATATGTATCTGTTTTTTTCATGATTAGGTTCCTTTATAATTATATAAGATGGTCTGCTTTTTCTTAAGCATACTACTGTGAACAGGACCAAAACTTTTTATTGCTTGCCATGTACTGTTCATGTAAGGAACCCCCTTCCAAAAGAATAATAAAAAACCGTCGGTGTACAACCGACGGCGACGACGTCACATGTACGAGATGATTAATAGCTCTTCATGGAGTGCATCTTACGAACTTTCTTCATTTGCTTGCGCTCTAATGCCTTCTTTTTGCGATTTTCAATAGTAGAGGGCTTCTCGAAATATTCGCGCTTTTTCCACTCCCGAATGATACCCTCTTTCTCGACCATCCGTTTAAACTTCTTGATCGATTTCTCGAGTGGTTCATTATCGTCAACTCTTACGTAAGCTATAGTAATCACCTCCTTTCCAGTCATTGGAACTAATGTAAGCATATTTTCCTAAATATGGGATATTTTGTCAAGGTACCTGACCTACCCCCTTAATAATTTGTTCGATCGGCGTTTTATGCTTTTTCAAGGAGATCACCGTGAGCTGTAACGTCTCATTATTTCTAAAATAGTTCCGTCCCATTCTAAAAACAACGTCAACACTATCGTTGGTATTAAAGGTAGTACCCACCTCATCAGAAGCATTCCAATAGAGTGCTGGCCAGCGGTATTGGCCATAATGTAACTGTAACTTCACATGAGCGATATCAGAACCTTTACTACGGTTCAGAAATTGTATTTCTTCCACCTTGGCCCCTTGAATCAAAAATTGGAGCGGAGGATTTCCTTCTCCAAAAGGTTCAAAAGATTCTACCAGGGTTATTATTTCAGGGGTAAGATAGTTCGCAGGTAATTCAGCATCAATCGTAACAATCTCATCTTTCAGATCTTCATGTAATTTGAATTCATCGATCATGGTAGTAATGCGCTTGCGCAATTCAGGTAGATGCACTTCATCCATGCTAAAACCACCGGCACAGCGGTGCCCACCAAAATCGATAAAGAGATCGGTAAAGGAGTGAAGAAATTCACGTACATCGAAATATTTAGGACTTCGCATTGAACCTGTTACGCGCTGTTCACCCACATGGGCCACAACAAGAGAGGGTGTTTTAAACTGGCGCAGTAGCCGTGATGCCATAATTCCGGTCAACCCCCGATGCACTTCATTATCTTCGACCATTAAAAATTTTCCATCAAAACTGGTATGACTCGATTGAGCTTTATGCAACAAACGGGACCAAGCAACGTCACCTTGACGCTGACGCTCGCGGTTTAGTCCTACTAACTCGCTAGCATACTCTTCACAGATTTGTAAATTTTCAGCTAACAACATGTTAGCAGCCACTTCAGGCCGCCCCAGTCGTCCTGAAGCGTTAATAATCGGGGTAATTTGCCAGCCGACATCAGAGGTAGACAACTTTTTACCAACCAAGTTCTGCATACTAAGGAGGGGCAATAATTCCTGACGGTTTCCCTGAGTTATCTTCTTCATGCCAGTACGAACAAGAATTCTATTTTCATCCAGCATTGGCATTAGATCCCCAATAGTTCCCAGAGCAACTAAATCTAAGATGTTTTCGTATTCAAAAGAGAGAGATGGTTCTTTACGTAACACATATGCCTGGAATAACGAAATTAGAAGATCGAGTTCGCTGGCAGTCTGTGAATAACGGATTGAACGGCTCTTCCGCATAAGACTAAAAAGTGTTTTCCCTTTAACTTGAGGGAGTATTTGTTCAAACTGGGTGCGCAATTCACCAAGATGAATCTCTGCTTTTGTCCCAAATGCCCGTCGAAACAATTTTGTTTCAACTTCGACATCTAAAGCTAGCAGTGGCAACCCACAATCCAAGAACTTAATCATGCGGCTTTGATGCAACTGAACAAGGCCCGGAACCACTTCCTCTATTATACGGTCCTCAACTATAAGGTTTTTGAGGCGAACCGCCTCCATGATGATGGTCTCATTGCCAGGGGTAGTATTGCCAGGATAGGCATGCACTAAAACACATTCTTCACGGAAAAAATCGGTTTGGGCAAATCTGAGTGCCCAAATACATTTAGCTACAACTCCACACCCAGCAAGGTGAGAAAAAGGATAGCCACACCCTTCTATCTTCGGATTTATAACAGCTTCAGCTGCTGGAATAGCATCGCCACTCAAGTGGTGGTCAGTTACCAAGACACTCAAGCCCAATTGATGGGCGTAGGCAACTTCCTCAATATTAGAGATACCACAATCGACGGTAATAATGAGGGTAACATGTTGAGCAGCAGCCTCTTCGAGGCCTAAGCGGGTCAGCCCATAGGGTTCATCTCCTTGGGGAAGTCGCCACGTAGTGTCGATCCCCATGGCACGCAACTCTTGTACTAAAAGGACGGTACTGGTAATTCCGTCCACATCGCGGTCGCCAAAAACACAGACTTTCTCACCCTCTTGGCGAGCCTGTAAAACCCGTTCCACAAAATTCTCCATTTCATCAAAGAGAAAGGGATTGTGCAAATATGAAACATCTGTTTCGAGAAAAAACTTAACCGTTTCTGGTTCGGTTGCTCCTCGCCGAATCAATAATGACGCTGTAATGTAATCTACATTGTACGTTTCGTTGAGTTTTCGGACCAACTCGACTGAGACTGGTTCCTTTTTCCATTCCTTCATATATCAACCTTTTAATTATAATCATATCCAAGTCTCCAGCAGTACTCCACCTTCGAGGCTTCGTAGTGGCCATCCTAAAATTGCGGTCATGTAACGCACCATATAGCGTACTAGACGCATGGTTGCAATTTCACTTAACGGAACCAAGACAGCTTCTGCTTCAGGCAATTCTTGCGTGAACTCTAGATACCTTCTTGCACCAGGCCCGAGGGCCCAAGCATAATCTTCAGTGTTCACATCTGCACATTGTTTACAGCAAAGCGAATTTAGTGCTGCATTAAAAGAAAGAATCTCTTTTTCTCCATATAAACGGGCACACATAGGACAACTCGTTAAGTCGGGTTCAAGCCCCATGATGCGCACACAACGCCAAATATAGAGAATAAGTAAGCGTCGTGGGTCTATTGTAGCACTATCTAGCACGAGCAAACAACTACGCAATAAAGTATACAGCTCACTAAAATCGCCCCCGTGCATCCGCATGGCAATTTCACTCAAGGCGCTAGCAGTATAGAAGTTGGCTAGTTCCCCCTTAATGCCCCCGTGCATAATTATTGGGTCGACATCTTTGAGAGTATATCCTTTTTTAGGTCTATTGTTGTAAACATAGAACGTCCCCATCGAAAAGGGTTCAATGCCACCAGCCAGTTTCCCTTTTTGTGCTCCGTAGACTACGGCTTCAAACAGCCCCAATGTGGGTGAAAGTAATGTGACTAAACGATGTAAATCTCCCCACCTTTTATTGGCAAGGATTACGGCTTCACACGTGAGATTCCTCTCCATTAATAAACCTTATAGTCGCAACATAACATACAGTCAATTAGCCAAAATTCAAGCATATTGCAAGAGTAGCCCCTCGCTGAAAATCTGTCAACCAAACCAGCAAAAATGTGCTATGATGAGCGCATGTTGCCACAGAAAGCTATTCGTCTTCTCTCCTCTCTTTTCCTCCTCTTTATCACTCTGACGCAGATGGGAGCAATATCGGTGAAAGGAGGAGCCCCGCTAGAAGATCCAGCTGGTTCACAAGCTTTACTGAGAGAGTGGAGTTTTTCAAATAAAGAACCAGAATTAGAGCCTTCAACATCTTCACAATTTGAGTTATTAGTAACGACTATGGGACGGGGAGATCCTTTATATGTCTGGTTTGGCCATTCAGGCCTAGTCGTGACCGACAAAATCCAAGATCGTAGCGTCATGTACGATTATGGTATTTTTAGCTTTGATGATAATTTTTACCAGACATTTGCCTTGGGGCGTCTCAATTATGAGGTGTGGGCAACTTCAGCGTTAGCACGATACGATTTGGCAAAATCTGAAGATCGTGAAATCTCTATTATCACCCTCAATCTCCCTGAGAAGACAAAATTAGATATCATTCACTTCCTTAACTTCAATCTCCAACCCGAAAACAGTACCTATCTCTACCACCATTATCGCGAAAATTGTGCTACCCGTATCCGTGATATCCTCGATAAGGCTGTTGGTGGCCAATTTTCCGCATGGGCACAATCAATTCCAATGGAGGAGACGCTTCGCCAACTAGTGATGCGTCACACCTATGCCTCCCCCTTTGTCGACTGGACTTTAAACTTTCTCCAAAGTGGTGAAATTGACCACCCCATTTCGCTTTGGGAGGCAATGTTCCTTCCAGCCGTCTTAGAACAAGCACTCCTCGATTTCTCCTATATACAAGCCAATGGAAAGCTAGTGCCCCTTGCTGCCAAGCGAGAAATAATCAACACCGAGCCACCAGGCAGACGTCCTGCAAATTTAGACCAGTGGCAATCAATGACATTACCAGCCTTTCTATTTGGACTGGGAATCGGTCTTGTCTCTCTAGTGCTACTTCGAATTATAGTTCATAGTTCTATTCGATTTTTCCAAAGAGGAAGTCTGTTTTTGTATGGTCTCCTAAATTTCACATGGACCTTTGTCCTTGGTGCTCTCTCGCTTCTTTTACTTTTCATGATGACTATCAGTAGCCATGATGTAACCTATTGGAATGAAAATATTTTCTTTGTGACCCCTTGGTTGTTAGTAATGGCACTGCAGTCCTTAAAAGTAGCTTTTGGCAATCAGCGTTCACTGAGACGCTTCAGAAAAGCCAATACATTCTTTTTGGTACTCACTGGGATATCCATTCTTTTCAAAGGGGTCTTTGTTGACTTTCTTATTCAACAAAATTGGCAAATAATCTTCACAATGCTCCCCTTATACCTCTGCAATAGTAGCATCCCTTTTGAGAAGTTGTTTGTGAGAAAAAGAATTATCGACGATAGTGACGAGTTTTAATTAAAGGACTATTTTTGTCCCTTTATCCTCATATAATGCTCCATAGATATTTTCAGGGTTAGTAATAAGGCCTACATTTCCCGTAGTTTTCACAAAATCCATCATCGCCTGAATTTTGGGGAGCATACTCCCTGGGGCAAAATGGCCCTCATCAACATAACGTTGACATTGAGCTAAGTCGATAGTATCCAATCTTTTTTGATTTGGCTGGCCATAATTGAGACACACTTTTTCAACTGCAGTCGAAATTACAAACAAATCAGCACGAAGTTCTTTGGCCATCAATGCTGCAGCTAAATCTTTATCTATGACTGCCTCTAACCCTTCGTAGCTACCATCGGGGAGTTTTTTAACTGGAATTCCACCACCACCAGCGGCGATCACAAGAACATCGTTGGAGACTAAAGTTTTCACAGTTTCGAGCTCGACAATCGCAAGAGGTTTTGGGGAAGGAACCACCCGCCGGTATCCACGTCCGGAGTCCTCAACAACATCCCAGCCATCTTGAAGCCGATGTTGACTAGCATCTTCTTCGGTCATAAATGAGCCTATAGGTTTAGTTGGATTTTGAAACGAGGGATCACGCGGGTCGACCTCTACTTGAGTTACCACGGTAGCGATCTGCTGGTTTAGCTTCGCTTTAACAAACTCGTTATGTAAAGCCATCTGCAACTGGTACCCAATAGCACCTTGGGTATCTGCCACACACATATCAAGTGGCACGGTGTGTAAGATCGATTTGGCATACTCAGCTCTGAGGAGGACAAATCCCACTTGAGGGCCATTGCCATGAGCTATGACGACTCGATGTCCAGCCTCCACTAGACGAACAATATGGACAGCTGTCTTTCTAGCCGCTTCATACTGAGCTTTAACAGTGACGTTTTTACTATCTTCAATAAGAGAGTTCCCTCCAATTGCTATGACGATGAGTTTACTTTTTTCCATGATTTTCTCCATTAGTTTTTCAGTATATCAATATGACAATAGAATGCAACACATTGACAAAGCAATTAGCCCAATGTTACCGTTATTTTTGTAGAGTATGAAAGGAGCAAAATGGATGGAAAATTCGCTCGCGATTGGGCAGCGTATTATAATTGGACTTCACGGTCCAATGCTGGATGATGCTTTCATCGAGTTAATCCGCACCTATAAAATTGTAAATGTAGTGCTCTTACCGCGCAATATTGTCGATAAACACCAGACTAAAGAGCTCTGTAGCGCAATTAACAAACTTATCATGGAAGAAACAGGCCAAGAGGCCTTCATTATGGTGGAAGCAGAAGGTGGCATGACGACCCCCTTGAGCGCGGATGCGACTCATCTGCCTGCACCTATGGCCATAGGCGCTACAGCCGATCAAGGCAATGCCTATACGGTGGGTCGAATCTTAGGTACTGAACTATGTGCCTTAGGCATCCATGCGACTCTCGCACCAACTTTAGATATTAACAACAACCGTCAAAATCCAATTAGTGGGGTGCGTTCCTATTCAGACAATCCTGACGTGGTGGCCAGTTTTGGCACTGCAATGGTCAACGGCCTCAAGGATGCTAGCGTTGTCAGTGTGGGAAAACATTTTCCTGGGCACGGAGGAACAGAAATAGATTCTCATATCGCCCTTCCCACCATCTCCAAAACGATGGAAGAGTTACTAAATAATGAGATTATCCCCTTTAGAGCAGCCGTAGAAGCGGGCATTCCGGCAATTATGACAGCCCACATTCTCTATCCAGAAATTGAAGTCCAAACGGTGCCTGCGACCATGTCTCGAACTATTACCACCGATTTGCTACGCAATTCCTTACAATTTGAAGGGGTTATTATCGCTGATTGTCTTGAAATGGGTGCTATTAAAACCCACTATGGCATCCCGCATGCCGCTATTGAAGCTTTGCATGCTGGTGTCGATATGGTAACTATCAGTCACTCCTATGACTTGGTTGGTGAAATTGTTCAGGCCATTCAAACTAGTCTTGAAAATGGGTATTTGAATTATGATGAACATACCGCAGCAGTAGAGCGTATTGTTACTATGAAATCGCAGAGGGGCACCACTCAAAATCAATCTATCGAGATTGTAGGCTCAGAAAAACATCGAGCTGTTGCTAAAGCAATCATGGAACGAGCCATTTGTGTTGGTAATAAACCCATTCAGGATTTCCCTGATTTAGGCTCTTCACCCCTCTTTTATGGTTGTCGTGGTATTGGTGAATCCGAAGTTGAAACGTTTTCAGAATGGATGGCCTTTCATATTGGAGGAAGAGCAGTCATCATCCCAACGGATCCCTCAAACGAAGAGATTATCGAGTTGGTGCAAGAAACTTCACATGCTACAACGTTGGTAATTGGCACCTATAATGGCCATTTACACCGGGGTCAGTTGGCTTTATGTAATGCACTGGCAGGCACTGGCCTACCAACTATCGTGGTGGCCCTTCGCGACCCCTACGACTTAATCTATTTAGCCGAAAATATTCATAGTTTTGCCGCATTTGAATACTCTAGTGTTGCCTTTGAAGCTATTCGGAGCATCTTGACTCAAGAACGGATCGCAACCGGAATTCTTCCAGTTCGCTGGTGAAGAGAACCCTGCTTTACCAAACGACAAAATTTCGCTATTGTCATGACGAACTGGTAAGATTCTGGAGGTAGCATGTTAAGTCGAGATCAGAAAAAATTATTCTTATTTGCACTCTATCTAACCTCAATGGTATTAGTGAATACATTGGGTTCTAAAATTACTACATTAGGCACTGTCCGCGCTTCAGTAGGAGTGTTTTTCATGCCTATTTTATTTCTTATTACCGATATTATAGGGGAGGTGTATGGACGTAAAACTTCGGCTCAGTTTGTCAATCTCTCAACTATGATGCTTGTCTTTATGTTTATTATGATTGGGGTGTGTATCATATTACCCCCAAATGCAACTTGGGGTTTACAAGATTCGTATGCCGCCATATTTGGTTCGAGTATGCGGATGACTTTTGCTAGTCTTTGTTCCTTCTTCATCGCCCAACATATTGATGTGTTTACATTCTCCTTAATAAAGCGCCTTACCAAAGAGAAACACCTCTGGATTCGTAACAATGTCAGTACTATTGTGAGTCAGCTATTTGATACCACCATATTTATGTTTATTGCCTTCTTCCGTATGACTAGTCAGTACACTTTTGCATTCATTTGGAGTTTAATAATCCCTTATTGGGCCTTTAAGGTGCTGTTTGCCTTCATCGATACCCCTTTGTGTTATCTAGGGGTTTGGTGGCTCCGCAAAGAAGAGACTAAAAAAGCCCCAGTAGTGTCATGAAGAAACCTATCGTTTTGTTTGGAGATAGCCTTACCGCAGGCCGTATTGGGATTGCCTATAGTCGCTACCTCCCCTTCCCTGTCACAGCCCGGGGAATTGAGGGTGATACGTGGGTTGGAGTAGCTTCCCGATCTAAGCGGTTTCTGACGACAAAAAGAAGCGTAGAAGAGCCTACAGTGGTTATTCAAGGAGGAGCTAATGACCTGCTCCTTACTTTTCGGCCACAAGCGAAACACTTAATCAATGCTAAAACTCCACCCTATGCTCATGATGATGAATTTGCTGGCATTTTTTCTGACATGCTTTTTGCAATTGAGCAAGCACATCCGACCATCCCCCTTATAATCTGTTCATTGCCCATTATTGGAGAAGATCTGAGTTCCGAGTTAAATGAAAGAAGGCGGCAAAGAAACGAGCTCTTAGAATCCTTAGTTTCCCATAGTGCTGGAGCGCTCTGGTGTGATATTGCTTCCCCACTAGAAGCTCTTATAATGCAAGAAAAGGAAAAGCATACTCAAAATGTCTATTTTATCAATGACGTGAGCAATTTTGCATCTGATGCTGCTTATATCGGCGATGATGAAGATAAAGCAGCAGAAATTTCGCGACAACGCAATTTAATTGTCACTATTGATGGCATTCATCCAAACAGTATTGGTGCCAAAGCTATTGCAAAAGCTCTTACTCCCCTTTTATCTCAATAGTTGGCCGAAAACAACTTCACCCCTCGCCTATCTTTTAGTACATTATATACACACGCTTGGCGTGGATCATTATTTGTGGAGGATTTTTAATGGCAGAACAGGAATTGATGCCCGTCGAACAAACACTGCCCCGTAATCTTTTCGTACTACCTCTGGTTGGAAATCCAATATTTCCAGGACTCTTCACCCCGTTGGTGATAGAAAGCAGAGAAGATATAGAAATAGTAACCCAAGCTATGGCTCATGGTGGAGATCTGGGGCTATTATTGGTTAAGGATGAAAATAAAACCGAATATGAGGCAGATAACCTCTATCGGGTGGGAACTATCGCGAAGATTATTAAGCGGATTAAATTACCGGATGGTGGAATGAATATATTCATTTCAACCGTTAAACGGTTTCAAGTGAAAGATTTTCACACCAGTGGTAAATATATTATTGCTGAAGTCGATTATCTAAATGATATTGAAGATAACCCAACCGAATTAAAGGCTTGGACTAGGCAGCTCATTACTGAAACCAAGAAATTATCGAAAGGTAATCCGCTATTCACCGAAGAGATGCGTTTGAATATGGTCAACATAGACCAATCGGGTAAGATGGCTGATTTCATAGCCAGCATTATTAACATTGACCGCAGGCAACAACAACGGATCCTAGAGACTCTTAACGTCCGACGTCGTATGGAGCGCGTCTTGGTCTTTATTAAGAAAGAGCAGCAAGTGTTGGCTATGCAGGAACAGATTCAAAAGCGCGTCAACAGCAAACTTGAAAAAAATCAACGTGAATACTTCTTGCGTGAAGAGCTCAAACATATTCAGCAGGAATTAGGGTTAACTACGGATCCTCGAAGTGCTGTTTTCAATAAATTGAGCAAACAAATTGCAGCATTGGAATTAGAGGGCGAAGTTGGTGAGGCGGTTCAGAATGAACTCGAAAAATTTCAATCTCTCGATCCCAATAGCCCCGATTATTCCATTACACGCACCTATTTGGAAACTATTGCGGCCCTTCCCTGGAAGGACCCCAAACCTGAGAACTTCTCATTAGCAGCAGCTAGCAAAATTCTTGAACGTGATCACTACGGTCTAAAAGATGTAAAAGATCGCATTCTTGAATATTTAGCGGTTAGGAAAAAGAAAAATGATACCAAGGGTTCGATTATTTGTTTAGTAGGCCCCCCTGGTGTTGGTAAAACTTCAGTGGGAAGATCTGTCGCTAGAGCTCTTAAAAAAGAATACTATCGCTTTAGTGTTGGTGGTATGCGCGATGAAGCTGAGATTAAGGGACACCGTCGTACCTATATTGGCGCTATGCCGGGTAAAATTATTCAGGGTTTAAAAACCGTAAAAACAAAGAACCCCGTTTTCTTAATTGATGAGATAGATAAGATGGGAGTCTCTTTCCAAGGCGATCCAGCCTCGGCTTTATTAGAGGTCCTCGATCCAGAACAGAATAAGGAGTTCCGTGATCATTATCTCGATCTCCCGTTTGATATCTCCCAGATTCTCTTTATTGTTACCGCTAATACGTTAGAATCCATTCCACGGCCTTTGCTCGACCGGATGGAAGTTATCTATATTGCTGGGTATACAACGCAAGAGAAGTTAGCGATCGGTAAAAAATATTTGGTTCCTAAGAGTTTGAAAAAGCATGGACTTAATCGCAAAGAGATCTCCTATACTTCCGCAATTTTACAAGAAATTGCTGAATCGTATGCGCGAGAGGCTGGTGTGCGTAATTATGAGAAGTCGCTCGATAAAATTCACCGTAAGGCAGCTCGTGAGATCTTAGAAGACTCTCCCGCCTTGCCGATTCGAATCAACCGTGAAAAGATGGTGCAGTACCTTGGTCAACCAATTTTCCGTGAAGATGAAATCTTGCGAGCCGATCATCCAGGTATGGCGGTGGGCTTGGCTTGGACGAGTATGGGTGGTGATACGCTCATTATTGAAGCTGTAGCATACCCTGGTAAAGGAGAATTGAAATTAACCGGTAAATTGGGTGAAGTTATGCAAGAATCGGCCAACATTGCTCTAACCCACCTTAAATCTATTGCCGCAAAACATGGAATTGAACAATCTTGGTTTGAAACCCATGCGATCCATATGCACGTTCCAGAAGGAGCAACTCCCAAGGACGGGCCTTCGGCTGGAGTTACTATGGCAACAGCGTTCTATTCCCTAGCAACGGAGAAAATCATTAAAGAAAACCTGGCTATGACGGGAGAGCTCGATCTGGTGGGTAAGGTCATGCCTATTGGCGGGCTGAAGGAGAAGGTTTTAGCAGCCCGACGCAATAAGATTGAGACGATTCTGATTCCTAAGTTTAACAAACGTGATTTAGATGAATTAGATGATGAGATAAAAACTGGCATCACGTTCCACCCAGTAGCAACCTTTGATGAAGTTCTTTCCCATGTGTTCGATCTTGATGCAAAAGCTTAAGGTTGATTAAAGATGGAACTTTTAAGCCCTGCTGGAACGTTAGAAAAACTTAGTTACGCCTATACCTATGGCGCCGATGCAGCTTATATCGGTATGCAGGATTTTTCTCTGCGCACACGCGCAGGAAATATTACCGATGCCGATATCGCTGAACTAACGCAGATTAAGGGAACTAAGAAACTTTATGCGGCGTTAAACAGTTATTTACATGAAGATGATCTGGCCCTTCTCTCAGATCGTCTCGCAACAATTAAAGCCTACCCTTTCGATGCATGTATTGTCAGCGATCTGGGGGCGGCACTTTTATTGCGTAACTACTTTGGTGATACACGAGCTTTACACCTCAGTACACAAGCTAACTGCCTCAATAGTGAGGCAGTCAAAGCTTATCAAGAATTTGGCTTTTCTAGAATTATTTTAGGCAGGGAAGCCTCTTTAGTAGATATTGATCGCATCAAGCAGGCCGTTCCGGAGATGGAAATAGAGACGTTTGTTCATGGTGCGATGTGCATGGCCTATTCTGGGCGCTGTTTTTTGAGTGCCTTCCTGACGGGACGTAGTGCCAATCAAGGCGATTGTGCCCACACGTGCCGCTGGTCGTATCGGCTGACTCAAAGAGCGGATACTCCCCTAGTTGGTGGAGAATTGGCTTTGGAGGAAGAATCTCGCCCTGGAGAATACTATCCAGTGTTTGAGGGCGATGGCTATACCACAATCCTCTCTTCTAAAGATTTGTGTATGATCGATCATTTGGCTCAATTGCGGGAAGCAGGTGTCGATTCTGTTAAAATTGAGGGGCGAATGAAATCGCTCTATTATGTGGCAACAGTCAGTCGTGCTTATCGTAAAGCTCTAGATGCTTTAGAAGGAAAGGCTTCAGCTTCTGACTGGAAGCTCTATCGAGATGAATTATTTCGAGTCAGCCACCGAGAATTTTCCACCGGGTTTTTCTTTAATACAGAGCAGATTGCTAACCCTACTGAGGTAAGTTATATCAGAGATTATCTATTAATTGGGACTATTGGCGAAGAAATGGGGCCACAGCTCTTTGCTTTACATTTAAAGAATAAAATAGAAGTTGGTAAAACCGTTGAATATATAGGTCCGGCCATTTTGAGTATTGAAGACGATTCTTTTACTTTAGAAGATAGTGATGGCAATTCTGTAGAGGTTGCGAATCATCATCAAAAGGTACTATTACGGACCGATAAGCCGATTTCAAAAGGTTTTATTATCCGACAAAAGCTGAAATAACGCTATAATTTACTCTTTTTCTCAACAAACCACGAAAATTTGTTGTTTTTTGAGCTAAATATGGTAGTATTATCTTAAGATTTATTAGGAGGCTAGCCAATGACAATTCATGAGCAAATCGTAGCTCAGTATGAAGCTTACATCGCAGAAAACCAGAAATTCACTGAAAAAGGGATTAAAGCATCTGCCGCAAGGGCTAGGAAGGCTCTTGGCGAGATGGGAAAACTTGCTAAAGAAAGGCGCAAAGAGATTCAAGAAGAGAAAAACGAGATCTGATGAGTTCATGTTACTTAGATGCTAAGCAGGCCAATCAATATACTGATTGGCCTGTTTCTTTAGGCGTGAATTCAAAGTGACTCTAATAGGGTCAGATGTTTGCGTCCTTTCTCTATCTTCTCTTCAAACTCAGCTTGTTTGCCACGCTCTTTTTCAATTGCTTCTGGTTTGGCATTCCCTAAGAATTGAGGATTGGCAAGTTTCTTCAAAGTCCCTTCTAGTGACTTTTCAGTACGAGCCAGATCTGTCTCAATTTTTTTTATCTCGGTAGCAACATCCAGGGCATCACGAACAAATACAAAAGCTTCATATCCTGGTCCGGCTATGGGGACTGCTGTATCAATAGCGGCGGTATGCGCGGTGTCGACAATTAATTCGGAAGCTCCTATAAAAGTGGAGATAAGATCAACGTGCTCTTTGACAAAATCGGTAGCCAGAAATGAAACATCAGGACGGAATACTACCGCTAATTTTCGATCGTTTGTAATTCGTAATTCACTGCGTAATGTTCTCACCCCATGGACCAATTCTTGCATGGCGTCAACTGTGGTTTTTGCGCTATCAAAGCGTTTTTCTTCACAATACACTGGGTATTCGCTATCGATCACTCGCCCTTCAGTGTTGGGCAACTTACTATAGATTTCTTCTGTGATAAATGAAACAAAGGGGTGCATTAGACGCATAAGTTGTGCTAATAGGTCGAGCATGACACTTACTTGGCGATTTATCTCGCTCGCACTTTTAGTTGCTAGGGCATGCTTGGTAGCTTCTACGTACCAATCACAAAAATCGCTCCAAAAGAGATCGTAGATTACTTGCGTTGCATCGTTGAAGCGATAACTTTCGATTGCGGTAGCAATTTTAGCAGTTGCTTCATTAATTTGATGGTACATCCATTGATCCATAACCGTAAAATCTTGTTCTTTGAGTGGGATTAATTCACGTCCCTCTAGATTCATGAGAAGAAAACGTGTCGCATTCCACATCTTGTTAGCAAAGCGGGAGCCTAACTTAAAAGATTCCATATCGATTAACAGATCTTGTCCTTGGGCTGCCATGTAGCAAAGGGTAAATTTCATGGCATCGGCCCCATAGAGATCAACTACCTCAAGTGGATCAATACCGTTGCCTAATGATTTAGACATCTTGCGTCCCTGCTTGTCACGCACTAGGCCGGTAATATAAATATCTTTAAAGGGGACTTCTCCTAAAAACTCTAAAGAGGCCATGATCATGCGGGAAACCCAGAAGAAAATAATATCGTAGCCGGTAACGAGGGTGCTGGTGGGGAAAAAGTTTTTGAGATCATCCGTTTCTTGCGGCCAACCTAAGGTACTAAATGGCCAGAGCCAAGAACTAAACCAAGTATCTAAGACGTCAGTTTCTTGGACTATATGTGAACTTCCACACTGCGTGCAGTGGGTAGGGTCATTGCGCTCTACCATCATATGGTTGCAGTCTGAACAATACCAAACTGGAATGCGGTGGCCCCACCACAACTGGCGGCTGATACACCAAGGCCGAATATTTTCTAACCAATGGTTATAAGTATTCTCCCAACGTTTAGCATAAAAAGAAATTTCACCATTTCGCCAAGCTGCTAAGGCTTTATCTGCCATACCACGCATCGCCACAAACCACTGCTCAGAGAGGTAAGGTTCAATAACTGAAGAACACCGATAACAGTGTCCCACATCATGATTATGTTCCTTCACTCCGACTAAATAGCCGCCGGCTTGTAAGTCTTCGACAACTTTAGCTCGTGCACTAAGAACATCCATCGCTTGATAAGGAGTTGGGACATTCTCGTTGAGGGTGCCATCACTGTTTAGAATATTTACAATTTCCAAACTGTGTCGTTGCCCTATTTCCCAGTCATTGGGGTCATGCGCAGGAGTGATCTTAACCATACCCGTGCCAAACTCCATATCGACATAGCTGTCAGCAATGATGGGGATTGGTTTATTGGCTAAGGGTAAAATAACTGATTTCCCAAGTAAATCTTTATAACGTTCATCTTCAGGGTTTACTGCGACAGCAACGTCTCCAAACATAGTTTCTGGTCGGGTGGTAGCAACCATGATAGAACCCTCGCCTTCGGCATAAGGGTAGGTAACCTGATACAGTTTACCTGGTAAATTCTTATACTCAACTTCATCGTCTGCTAGGGCTGTGCCACAGTGGGTGCAGTAATTAACTAAGTAATTGCCTTTATAGATCAGTCCTCTTTCATACAAGGTCACAAAAGATTCGCGTACTGCTTGAGATAGCCCTTCATCCATAGTAAAGCGTTCTCGAGACCAGTCGCAGGAAGAACCAATCTTTTCCAATTGGTTTGCGATAATTGCGTGGTGACGCTCTTTTACTTTCCAAGTCTCTTCTAGAAAGCGCTCACGTCCTAGTTCTTGTCTCGTAAGTCCTTTGGCTGCTAGTTGACGTTCAACGATGTTCTGCGTAGCAATACCAGCGTGGTCAGTACCAGGCACCCAGAGTGTGGGACGGCCATGCATGCGCCAATAACGGACGATGGTATCTTGTAAGAGGATGTTTAAGGCATGTCCCATATGTAAAATACCAGTCACATTGGGAGGAGGCATAACGATGGTGAACGAGGGTGATTTTCCCTCTTTAGGTAAAAAACATCCATTGGTTTTCCAATCAGCATAAATCCTATCTTCAAAATCTTTGGGATTATAGGATTTTTCGAGCTCAACAGCATGCATGGATGGCCTCCTGATTATACTACAGCGATGTGACCCATACTAACAAAATCGAAACGTTCTGACAACAGGA
>JAQVOO010000085.1 GCA_028702575.1 Sphaerochaetaceae bacterium | reverse complement strand
AATTTTCTACAATTTTAGGGGGTTTTATGGTTATTATTCCTGCAATGGATATTATAGATGGACGCTGTGTTCGTCTGCGTATGGGTGATTATTCACAAAAAACAATCTACGGAGAAGATCCGCTTACAATGGCGAAGAAGTTCTCTGATGCAGGACTTCAGCGTTTACATATGGTTGACCTCGATGGGGCAAAAGCAAAACACACGGTAAATCTTAAAGTTTTGGAGCAAGTAGCCCATAACACTCCCCTTATTATTGATGTGGGTGGAGGGTTGCAATCGAAACAGGATTTTGCCAATGTGTTTTCAGCTGGAGCGAGTATGGCAACCGTAGGTTCCCTAGCTGCTGAGAAACAGGACCTTACTTTAGAGTTGTTGAGCTATTGGGGGCCCGATAAACTAATTCTGGGAGCCGATTGTCGACATGGGATGATTGCCGTTTCTGGATGGCAACAAACTACAACTCTTTCGCTTTTTGACTTTGTTGCCTTCTACCTAGAAAAAGGGTTTAAGAAAGTGATTAGTACTGATATTAGCCGTGATGGAATGCTGAATGGTCCTGCGACAGCTCTTTATGGCGAATTGATGCAAGTGATGCAAGCCAAGGGGTTTGCTCTTGAATTAATCGCTAGTGGAGGGGTGCGTAGCCTCGCCGATTTAGATGAACTTGATCAAGCTGGGCTAGCAGGAGCGATCATTGGTAAAGCTTTGTATGAAGGGGTCATCGAAATACCAGCTTTGGCCGCTTGGCAAATAAGAGGAGAGTAATAGGATGGTAGCTAAACGGATCATTCCATGCCTTGACGTACGCAATGGACGGACGGTAAAAGGGGTTAATTTTATAAACTTGCGCGATGCCGGTGATCCCGTCGAGTTAGCCGCTCTCTACGCTGAGCAGGGAGCCGATGAACTCACCTTCCTTGACATTACCGCTACAGTAGAGGGGCGGGGGACATTGACTGCCTTAGTAAGGAGGATTGCTGATGTTATCGATATTCCTTTTACTGTCGGAGGTGGTATTCGCAATGTAGCCGATGTAGGAGCGTTGTTAGAAGCTGGGGCCGATAAGATTTCCATTAACAGCATGGCAGTCAAAGAACCACAACTTATTGACACTTTGGCAAAGGAGTTTGGTTCGCAATGCATTGTCTGTGGTATTGATGTGCGGTTTCGTTCAGAACTAAAGGACTGGGAAGTGTATGTGGCTGGTGGTCGTACGCCTACTGGTTTAGATGCAATAGCGTGGGCCAAAGAGGCCGAAAGTCGTGGTGCTGGCGAAATATTACTGACTTCCATGGACCATGATGGTATGAAAAGTGGTTTTGCTTTAGAGATTACGCGGCAGTGTAGCGATGCTGTTTCGATTCCAATTATTGCTAGCGGGGGTGGTGGCAAAATGGAGCATTTTATTGATGTCTTTAAACAAGGTGGTGCCGATGCTGCTCTAGCAGCTTCAATTTTTCACTTTCGTGAAATTGACATCCCTGAATTAAAGATTTTTTTACAAAAACATGGTATACATATACGTCTAAACCGTTAAGGTGGAGGAGTTTTTGATGCAGGTGGATTTCAATAAAGGCAATGGACTGGTTCCAGTGATCGTACAAGATGCGGTGACCCGCCGAGTCCTTATGTTAGGGTATATGAATGAAGAGGCTTTGACCATAACGCAAGAGCGAGGTCTCGTTACCTTCTATTCGAGAAGCCGCCAAAAGTTATGGACCAAAGGGGAGACAAGTGGAAATTATCTTACCGTCCGTGATATTGCTACTGACTGTGATAATGATACAATCCTCATCAAAGCTATTCCTTCTGGTCCGGTTTGTCATACAGGAAGCGATACTTGTTTTGATGAAGCAAATAATCCTAGTCTAATGACTTCGTCCGAGTTTTTGTTCTACTTAGAAGAGGTTATTTTTGATCGGAGGGAGCATCCAATTGAGGGGTCCTACACTAATCATCTTTTTTCACGAGGAATTAATAAAATTGCCCAAAAAGTGGGAGAAGAGGCTGTAGAATTGGTCATTGAGGCCATGGATGATAATAAACCCCTCTTTTTAGGAGAAGCTGCCGATGTGATTTATCATATGTTGGTGCTATTAGCTCAAAAGAACGTCCATTTAGAAGAGGTCGTCGAAGTGCTCAAGAGAAGACATTCTCGGTAGGAGCAGACATGATCAACCCCATTCATAGTAGCCACACGAAAAAAGGGATGAAGATTTCTCTCATTTCGATTATTGCTAGTATATTTTTATCTTTCCTCAAACTGATGACTGGAATAATAGGAAAATCTTCAGCGTTAGTATCAGATGGGGCAAACTCATTAAGTGATGTAGTGAGTTATACTGTGGTAATGGGGGGCTTAGTAGCTTCTGATCGGAAGGCTGATAGTACCCATCAGTATGGGCATGAAAAGCTAGAGAGTCTTGTTTCGGTCCTCTTGGCCATTGCCATTTTTGTAACGGGTATTGGAATAGGGTATTCGGGTATTAAAAATATGAGGCAAGTTGATTCTTTAGCAATACCCACCTTGTTACCTCTCTTTGGTGCTCTCATATCTATCATTATTAAAATAATTCTATGGCGTTTGACTGTGCGTGCCGTAAAACAGACCGAATTAAATTCTCTAAGAGCTCTAGTAGCCGATCATATAACCGATGTTTTTTCCTCCTCGGGAGCCCTTATTGGCGTGGTTGGTGCACGCCTAGGATTACCAATCCTCGATCCGATAGCCTCTGTTCTTATAGCCGCATTGATTATAAAGTCATCCATGGAGGTCTTTAAAGCTGCATACCGGGTCCTCATGGACTCTGCAATCGATAAAACCACCCGCTTACAAATAGAAGAAGCTATCTTATTGAATGAACAGGTCAAGAGGATAGATCTACTACGAACACGAAGTGCTGGTAACGGCTTTTGGGTCGAAGTAGAACTGTGTTGTTGCCAAAATCTGCGCTTGTCCGAAGCCCATGATGTCGCACAGGAGATCCATGACCGTATTGAACATGATTTTCCGCAAGTTCGTCACATTATGATCCATCTTAATCCTTGTTCTGGAGAAGAGGAATTTTGTGATTCTTGTAATAACCGCTAGGAAATAGACTGTGATCCGACTTCTCTAGAGTTCTAAGTTTAGAGGGGATCAATCTTTTCTCAGTACTAGTTTATTGCTTTTTCTGTTCTGTTTTACGGCCGGCACAAATAGCATCAGCGGCATACCAACCCGTTAGTATTGCAGTAGGGATACCAGCTGGACTATAGGCCCATTGTCCACATTGAAAGATGTCTGGTATTGCTGTTTTCACTGAAGAAGCAATTTTTTTGAGTTTATTGACCACTGGAGAAGGCTGTTCTAATGTCCATCCAGTGATACCTCCTTCACTATTGCCAAACTGGTTCTCAATGCTCAAGGGAGAAAAAGAAAATTGTAACTTTGGTTCTTCTAATAAACCATTAAACAGAGTACGGTCCAACGTCTTGATCATATTTTCTTCAACCAATAATTTGAATTCATCATACCAGCCAGCATCGTGCACTAGCCGTACCAAATCGTATTCAAACAGGAAGCTAATTATTAGACCCGTTTTTCCCTCAGGTGAGAGATTTTTATCGCGAAGGGATGGAATGGAGATTTCATACGTAGATAAATTACAATATGTTTCAACCCAGGCTTTAATTTCTTTTTTACTAGCGTTCTGGCCTTTCGCAAGCAAGGTTTTTAGTTCAGATAAGTGGGTCTCTCCCAAACCTTGCCGCGATGGTGTATAAAACAAATGTCCGCTGGTAATCTTAGCGAATTCTTGAGGTGGTTGGTCGACCCCGAGAAACAGGGAGAAGACCGAATCTCCTCCTCTATGGGTAAAGAGTTTTTCTGATTGCTCTGAAATTGACTTAATCACACTAGTTTCCAGTCCGGTTGTATCTAGGCTTTGGTATAAAGATTTTAGATCACAACACCACAATAACTTATCATAGGTATAATTTTGACCGTTGCTATCCTGAACCATTTTTTTGGCTGGGTGCACCTTCATAACTTTAGTATTTACTTGGATCTCTCCACCGTTTTCAAGCACTTTCTGTGCTAGTTTCTTAGGGAATTGTCCTGTACCACCTTTTGGATAGAGGTAGTCAAGATAGACATAAAAATAACCCAATGCAAAAAATGTTGGGGTTTGTTTAAAAAAATGTTGGTCGATGATGTCGTTAAGAGATTGGTTTGTAGATAATTTTCGTAGATAAGTTTCAATTGGCTCATTCATGCGTTCCATGCGCGAGACTGCCAGCAGGAATCTGCCAAACCAGGGTAATAGTTCCTTGAAAAGATATGTACGATCGTTTCTAAAGTTTTTGAACACCGGATTTTCAAATCCATAAATAACATCCATTTCTTTATAGACTTTATTAATCACGCGAAAGATTTTGCGTACATCCGCCACATTATCGGGGTACAAGGTCTCTAAAGCTTGCCTATAGTGGTCAATGCTCTCGTTAGAATTCAACTGAGTGATTTCTGATTCAACCCCAATAGAGATGGGACTCTCTAAAAGCTCCATTTCTATGTCAAGTTCTTTTAGCATGGGTTTAATAATGCCTGAATTTTCAATAGCCCGGGCCCCAGCGTCAAACACATAACCATCTTGTGAGAAGGAATTGACTAACCCTCCATAGGTGGGGGTCTTTTCCAAAACTAGAGTTGAATAATTTGCTAAGGACAAATAGGCAGCAGCCGTCAATCCAGACAATCCTGCTCCCACGATTAGCATTTCATAGTGTTTTGTGTTCATTGTAGTCCTCCCATTTCAAGACTTATGTGCCAGAGTTTTTCAGCAACTAAAAGATCTAGGGCATGGGGAGCCGGAATTTCCTCAGTGGTGAAGTTGAAAAACTTCCCGCTGGTTCCTTTGACCTCATCCGAGACTCCCAGATAGTAGAGGGCTTGGGCCGAGAGCATCGGCGATTTAGCTGTGGGGTTTATCATCAGGCGTTTAAAGAATTTATAAATTTTACCGTTGTTTAGTCCCATGTTACTCTTAACATCGCCAGGGTGCATAGCATTGATGGTTATCTCACTATTTTCAAAATAACGGGCGAAATGAATCATAGAGAGCAGTTGGGCTGTCTTGGCCGATCCATATCCTTTCAGGCCTGTATAGTGGTGTCGCTCCCAGCGTAAGTCATCTGTTTTTAGCCCACCAATCGCGAATCGGTGTCCTTCAGAGTTTACCAAGATGATTCTACCCTGTTTTTGTCGTTTCAGTTTTTCTTTCAATCGATAGTTTATAATAAATGATGCGAGAAAGTTGACTTGGAAGACTTCTTCAATATCGTCTGTCGTGAATTGTCTTTTTGTATTATAGACTCCGGCGTTATGGATAAGTACTGCTATATCCCTTTTTAGGGCGGCCAGCATGTCTCCAGCAGCGTGGATTTGATCAAGATGGGTAAAGTCGGCTATGAAAAAATTGCACGGAACGTTGAATTCCTGCTCGATCTCTTGTTTAAGTTGTTCTGATTTTTTCTGATTACGGTTAATCAGCAGCAGTTCAGCACCGCGTGAGGCGTAGAGTCTTGCGGTTTCATAACCGATGCCTGAAGTTGCTCCTGTGATAACGACCAATTGATTTTGGAAATTGCTCTGCTCTTCTTTGGGCAGGGTTTTATTATTCTTGAGCATGGCAAAGATATTCGACCATTTGTACTCTTTTAGGTATGGGTTCATCTACGGTATCCTCTCAACCAAATTTTTTGCGCATAAATTTTCGATAGGCTTTGTTAAATCGAGGAATGTTGTCGAAGATATCCCCCCAAAGGTCGTAGAAATCACGCTGTTCGATTATCTTTCCACTATCATTCAAGGTTACCCTGCTTGAGCCGAATATAGATGAGTTTGGGTATTTTTTAAAACTCATGCTCATTTCCCATTCAAGGAATATAATGTTGCCGTTCTGGGCGATGTTTTTTATGTCCATTTTCAGGTTGTCTGATCGTGCAATTAGTCGTTCGGTCATAGCTGTGAATTCGTTTATGCCATGTATCTTTTGGACAGTGTCCCAAAAAAAAATGTCATCGTCATAATAGGGCAAGATGTGGGACCAGTCGGGTTTGCCTTCGGTATTATAGATGTTGGTCCATAACTCTTTCAGTTGTTCTTTATCTTGTATTGTAAAATCCATGCTGCAACATCCTATTCTTTCTAATTGTTGCATTTATATCATGTTTTTTACGTATAAGTCAAACTAAATAGGGGAGAATTTTAAAATCGTTTTAAATAGTGTATTACTATTGCCCTCGATATTTGTGCTCTACACACAACACTTGAACTTTTTGGTATTCCATATTAGGAGTGTAGTAGCGCCCTATATTGTTAGGAGGCCATCTTAGATCCTATATCGATAGCATTGATGCTATTTGTCAGTTTGGAGTTGTTACATGATTCTTGGACTTTACTTGACTCCAGGAACTAGAAGAGGAAATAGTGTTGGCTTTTTTATACCTATGAGAATAAAAGTTATCAGTATTATTTCTTTGATCTTTTCAATTCTGACATTTACTCGCGATTACATCCAGGAATCAAGAAAATGGACTAAGCGGGACAGATTACCCCTCAGGGTTATCCTTTCGCGCGTGGTATTATGGTGGTGTGTTTTATCGTAATTTTCTTTATTGCTTGGATGGTATATCTGGTGACTTTGAAATACACAACGAGAGGGGAAGAAAAAGATGAATAAACAGATAGTCCTTGTGTTGTTGACAATCGTGGTGATGTTGTACGGATGTGCAACAGATCAGATGGTAACAGAATACGCTGATTCTACTGTACAGATAGTGCCCACAGTATCGATTCCCACTGAATATGCCGAAGATTTAGAGCTAGAAGATCTACAAGAGGAGCTCTATCGCTCTGTAATTGCTGGTGATATCGAAGCTACCCAAATGGCATTGCAGATGGGTGCTGATCCGAACCGGCTTGCAAGTGATTCAACGAGAACTTTGCTTATTATAGCTATCATCCAAAATGAGCCTGAATTGGTATCCGCTTTGCTTGCTAGCGGTGCTGATGTGCATGCTAAGGATCTTGAATATTATGATCCTCCTATCATCTGGGCAGCAGACCTAGCGGGTCCAGAAATCATAACACTACTACTAGAAGCCGGGGCAGATATAGCTAGCACCGACGATACTATGGGAGGCACTGTCTTGATGTGGGCGGCAGCACGGAATACAGCGGAGGTGGTCTCGATCCTCCTCGCATATGGTGCTGATCTTACCGTACGAGATACCCGCGATATTGGAGGTGAGGTGATTACTTGGGCTGCTAAAGAGGGTGATCCCCAAGTGATTAAGCTCTTGTTAGAGGCAGGAGCAGATCTCGAAAGCCGTGATCTACACTTCGAATCTACTCCTCTAATGTGGGCGGCTTTGCAGAATACTGTGGAGGCAGTTACCGTTCTTATAGAAGCAGGGGCCGATCTATCAGCTACAGATTTCTTTTTTAGTCAAACCGCCCTAGAGCTTGCCGAGGAAGAAGGAAGAGAGGAAATTGTCCAATTGTTGCAAAATGCAGAGGCTCAGGGGACTTTGGATTGAGGAGTGTCAGGAGGATTTTACCCCTTAAATGGGAGTTTTATAGGTCAACAGCTATAATTTCTCAAATTGTTCAATCTTATTTTATAAATTCACTCGCGCAAGCTCGTTTTGGTAATTGTCCCTATTGTAGGAAAAGAAATAGTGAGTAAGAAGGTTCTCCTTTTAGGTATCTCAATGGTGTTATTTGTCATGGCTCGAAACTGAGGGTGTTTTTACAAGAATTTGCACTTTTTAAGAACCAAAATCGATAAAATTCTATTATTGGGCTTTGAAAATAATTATTCGCACAACTTTTTAGGATTATTATTAAAACTGTGTTATCATTTTCCTTAGGTTTTTATCTAAAGGGAGGAAAGTTGTATGAAGGCAAAAGTTGATCGAGAGACCTGTATTGGATGTGAGCTTTGCGTTACGATATGTCCTGAAGTGTTTGAAATGGATGAAGAACAAATAGCAATTGTAATTGCAACTCCAGTTCCATCAGACGTTGAAGACGAAGCAAGGGAAGCAGAAGAAAATTGTCCCACAGGAGCCATAAGCATCGAAGAATAAACATAGAAAGTTTTAACACCAGGTCGTGGGCGCCGTGCCAAAAAATTAAAAAGATAATAGAGCCTCTTTTCTTGTAATTGAAGGTCTTCAAATTGTTGGTTTGTTACCGATGATTTTGCATAAGCACAACAGGTCAATCTGCATAATGGAATGCATGTTGTGCAGAGCTTTGAGCGGAACTGAAATGAAAACAATTACTTTTGAAGCTGGAGCGACTATGCCTTTTCATTCATGAATAATGCTAGAGAGGCATCAAGATTGAGACAGGCTGCAAAAAGGTAGATAAAAGCTTATTTACTGGGTGTTATTGTAACAGAATTGAATAATTTTCATCTGAGGGTGAACCTTCTATTGTAATCGGAGCCTATAAACACATAAAAAAAGGAGTATAGAAGGTTCAAAATACAGAAATTACGAGATGAAATTAAGGGAATATAAGCGCTCGAAATTCTTATGCAAAACAAGTTACCGTAATGGAGAATAAAAACTGTTAGGGATTTTGCACCCCAGACTTTTTCGGTAATTTTCTAGCATGTAAGACAGGGCTAGGGAATTACTTCACCGTTTTTTCTGCGGGACGAAGTAGAGCTTGTCGAGATCATATCCTTGAGCAGTGGCTATGGATTGCATGGTTGCTATCGTCTCTTCAGACAGCTCATGGGTACGAGAGAGGAACCACAAAGAGTCGCGCTCGTTGTTGCCTACCAATGCCCACTGGTAATCCTCATCAAGTCCGAACACCAAATAGTCGGAGGTGAATAGGCCGAAGAACTTCACCTTAAGAGCTCCGGGAA
>JAQVOO010000084.1 GCA_028702575.1 Sphaerochaetaceae bacterium | reverse complement strand
GTTTCCTTATGGGAGCAACAGCAGGCCGAACTACCTTAAACGGGGAAGGTCTACAACACGAAGATGGACATGGACTCCTTTTAGCTGCGGTTAACCCGACGTGTCAGGCCTATGATCCAACTTTCTCCTATGAGTTGGCCGTAATTATTCAAGATGGCCTAAAGCGGATGTATAGTGATGATGAAGACATTTTTTATTACATCACACTGATGAATGAAAATTATAGTCATCCAGAGATGCCCAAAGGAGTGGAAGATGGGATTCGTAAAGGAGCCTATTTGTTCCAAAAAGCAGAAAAGAAAAGTAAGTTGACTGTACAATTAATGGGTAGTGGAACTATCTTTAGAGAAGTAATTGCTGCGGCAGAACTTCTCAAGAAAGACTTTGATGTCGATTCTGACATTTGGAGTATTTTAGGTGTTAATGAACTCCATCGAGATGGAGTTGAAAGTGACCGTTTTAATCTTACCCACCCTGAAGAAGAGCGAAAAGTCCCCTATCTTACAAAGATTATGAGTGGACACGAAGGACCGGTGGTAATCAGTACTGATTATATACGGGCCTATCCTGAGCAAATTAGGCGGCTCATACCACAAGAACATATAACTATTTTAGGAACTGACGGATTTGGTAGGAGCGACACGCGCGAAGCACTGCGAAGATTCTTCGAAGTTGATCGCTATTATATTACGATTGCGGCTCTTAAAGGCCTCGCTGATGAGGGAAAAATCCCTTATAAGAAAGTAAGTGAAGCAATTAAAAGCTATCATATCGACATTGATAAACCGAACCCTCTCTTGAGTTAAGGAGGTAGAACACATGGCCACAAAACAGATAATCGTTCCAGATATTGGTGATTTCGCTGATGTAGCAATTATTGAGGTCTACATTAAAGTTGGCGATACTGTAGAAGCTGAAGATTCAGTAATCGCCCTTGAGAGTGCTAAGGCAGTTACCGATATCCCCACCCCTTATAGCGGCACTATTACCAAAATACACATAAAAGAGGGTGATTTGGTTTCAAAAGACTCTGTAATCGCAGAGATTGAAGTCGTAGCTGAAGAGGAGTCCAAAGAAGAAGCGAAAGAGGAAACTAAAAAAGTAGAAGAACCTCCAAAGGAAGAAGAAAAAGTTCCAGCAGAACCCGAAAAACTTGAAAGCAAACCAGAAGAGCCGGTTAAAGAGATAAAAACACCCGACTTGGTTAATGAACAGCCCAGCGGGGCTGTGTATCATGCGACTCCCGCTTTACGAAAATATGCGCGTGAATTAGGGGTTGTTTTATCGCAGGTAACTGGAACGGGTCCTCATGGACGAATTTTACATGAAGATGTGCAAAAATTAGTAAAAAAAGCTCTCAGCGGTGGCGCAAGAACAACGCAAACTGCTTTCCAGCTCGAAGATTTTTCAGTGTATGGTGCTATTGAGCGTAAAGCACTTTCTCGTATCCAAAAGATTTCTGGACCGCACCTCCAAGCCAGTTGGCAAACTATTCCCCATGTTACTCAATTTGATGAGGCTGACGTAACGGAACTTGAAAAATTCAGGAAAGAGCTCAAAGCAGAGATGGCTAAAGGGAAGATGGAGCCTAAAGTTCATATAAGTGTACTCCCCTTTATAATACGAGCTGTGACGACTGCTCTTAAAAGCTTTCCTGAATGTAATGCATCGTTTGATGAGGCAGCTAATGAGTTAATCTTAAAGCACTATTATCATATTGGAATTGCCGTCGATACTCCTGAGGGACTTATCGTACCTGTTTTGAAAGATGCAGATAAAAAGTCTATTACAGAAATTGCAGTTGAACTGGGTGAGTTAAGTCAACGAGCACGTGAGAGAAAACTAAAGACTGAAGACCTTTCGGGTGGTTCTTTTAGCATCTCTAGTCTTGGTGGAATTGGAGGTACTGCTTTTACACCAATTATTAATCCACCTCAAACAGCCATTTTAGGAATTGCACGCATGAAAAAGCAACCAGTCTGGAATGGAGAGGAATTTACACCACGTGATATCCTCCCCTTCTCTCTCGCGTATGACCACAGAGTCATTGATGGAGCAGCCGGAGTACGGTTTACTACGCACCTCGCCTCTCTGTTAAGTGATATACGGCGCGTACTGCTATAGGAGGAGTCAAAGATGAAAGAACTAACACGAGATCTCCTCGTTCTCGGTGGAGGACCTGGAGGCTATACCGCAGCATTTAGGGCAGCTGACCTCGGGCGTGAGGTTACGCTCATAGAAAGATATCCGACGTTGGGGGGAGTGTGTTTGAATGTAGGGTGTATCCCTTCTAAAACACTCCTACACCTTGCCGAAGTTATAGAGGATGCAAATAAAACATCTTCCTTAGGGGTCTCCTTTGGTGAGCCAACAATCGATCTTGAGAAAATTAAAGATCACAAGAAGTCTGTGGTAGGAAAGTTGACTGCAGGGTTAGATGCTCTTTGTAAAGCCAGAAAGGTAGAGCGGATTGTAGGGACAGGAACTTTTAAATCAGAGAACCAACTCCTCGTAAAAACTGAAGACGAAGAACAACTGATTACTTTTACCGATATAATTATAAGTGTAGGATCTCGGCCAGTTGAGTTACCAGGAATTCCCTATGAAGATGAAAGAGTTTGGGATTCTACCGATGCTTTAGCGCTATCGCAAATTCCAAAATCAATGGCAATTATTGGAGGCGGAATAATAGGGCTAGAAATGGCTTCTATTTATCATGCCCTAGGAACTAAGATCACGATCATAGAGATGATGGATTCTATTATCCCTCCTGCGGATAGAGACCTCAAACAGCCTCTTATTAGGAAGATTAAAAGTCAGTATGAAGCAATCTATACTGCTACCAAAGTTGTAAAAGTTGAAGCAACTAAAAAGTCTTTAAAACTCCAATTAGAGGGCAAAGATGCCCCATCGGACATAGAGGCTGATGTTGTGCTAGTTGCCGTAGGGCGAAAAGCAAATTCTGATTTAATTGGGATCGAAAACACCTCAATTAAAACTAATGAAAGAAAGTGGATCATTGCTGATAAAAAGCAACGAACTAATGTCTCTAACATCTATGCGATAGGAGATGTAACAGGCGATCCGATGCTGGCTCACCGAGCAACTCATCAAGGAAAAGTAGCAGCTGAAGTAGCTTGTGGGCTACCCTCAGCATTTACCCCCATGGGAATTCCCTCAGTAGCCTATACCCAACCAGAAATTGCTTGGGTAGGACTCACTGAAACAGAAGCTAAAGAACAAAAGATTGATTATAAGAAAGGATCCTTCCCGTGGAGTGCCAATGCAAGAGCATTAAGCGCTATCTCCCCTGAAGGAGTAAGCAAAGCTCTCTTTGACACAAAGACCAATCGTCTCATCGGAGTCGGAATAACAGGCAGAAATGCTGGAGAACTTATCTCAGAGGCAGTTCTAGCCCTAGAGATGGGCAGTGTAACAGAAGATATTACCCTCTCAATCCACCCCCACCCTACCCTCAGTGAAACATTCGCAGTAGCGGTGGAATTAGTAGAAGGGACTGCTACCGATACGCTGTTGCAACCCACGCGCTCGTGAAGAGCGCGACCTGTTAGAGGTTGATTTTAATCCAGTGCGCGAAACGTTGCAACCCACGCGCTCGTGAAGAGCGCGACGATCATTAAAACCTTGCTCAACCCTTAACGCAGGTTGGGTAGCCGTACACAGAATAATGCTTGTTTTATAATTCAGCGCTAATTCATCAATTGCGACGACGCAAGGATATAGCAATTTGAGTGGCAGCGTCTGGGCTTCATCTAGTATTACTACGCTGTTAGCTATGTTATGGAGTTTCCGACAGCTAGAGGGGCGATTCGAAAAAAGGCTTTCGAAAAATTGCACTGCAGTCGTTACAATAATTGGGGCATCCCAATTCTCCATTGCAAGGTATCTTTTCTCTTTTGCTTCTGGTGAGTTTTCAGGATCATCTGTGAAAGCGCTATGATGCTCTAAAACTGCTGATTCACCCAACTCCTCAAAAACATCGCGAAATACCTTAGCGTTTTGTTCTATTATGCTGGTAAAAGGGATGACATAAATAATACGTTCTAAGCCATGTTTTATAGCATGATCAAGCGCAAATGCAAGCGACGTTAAAGTTTTTCCTCCACCGGTGGGAACTGTCAATGAAAACAGCCCAGGTTCATGAGAGGCTTGCTCTCGGACATGATTTAAAATTTTCAAGCGAAGACGATTCAATTTAGAGTCTGGTTTGAATCCTGCCAGTTTTATATTCAGTTTATCTCGTAACTGCGGTAACGTCGGAATATCACTTTGATTTCTTGGTGGTCGATCTTCCATTCGCCGATAATAATTATTAGTATCAATATAATCCGCATCAACCAAACAGGAAAAAAGCATTCGTGTTAGGAAAGCCAACTGAAACATCCCTCTTTTTGGAGAGGGTTTGAGTCCATCGGGAAGTTTTAACTTATCAGACGAAGGAAGGGACAATTCCTCTTTCCAGTCATCAACCAATTCAGGCAGATCGGCTATCAGCCTGTCCGTCAGGTTAGTATGTTTTTGTTTTTCTCCTATTTGTCCGTCAACAAGCCCAGTATGGTGCCCAGCTATTGCATACGCCAAGAATTGTCCTAATTGGGGATAATAATCAATCACTGTCCGAGCTCCCCAAGTTGCATGATCCACACGCGGTCCACCTTCTAGACGTTTTTGAAATTCGAGAGTGTATTTCCCTAAATCATGCAAAACCCCAAGAACATGACCAAGAGAAGAAGCATTAAAAGCTCCTGCAAATTCAGCCGCCATATCTCCGACTGCATTGAGGTGATCATTTAATAGCTGCCAATCCGCTTTTGATTCATCTTTCAGCGAATGTGCATAGAAAGACATCTTTAACTCCCCCATTTAAAATGCATGACTGATAGTATAGTGGTATTTATTCCTAAGTAGATTAACAGCGAAGTTTGCAGGACAGGATTAATTTTCACTTGCTAACTGTATCCATTCTACCCATGACTACCTTTAGAAATAAAGATTAAAAACTTTCAAAACAAGGCTCAGGTAAAATGAAGTGATAGTGTCTTTGAAGATTTAGGCGAAAAACCTCAACCTCGGAAAAACACCCGTATTAAAGATTTGGGAGAAGTTAAAAAAGGAGAGAAATATGTCTATGCACGATATCTGCTATGATTGAGTAACCTAGACCTAATCAGAAGAGCAGTATAAGAGTTTAGGGACAAAGTGGAAAAGGCGATATCTTACTGATAGGGGCTGTTCATTTCTCAGAAGATGCTGAAAATAAAGAAGACTATGCGAGAAATCACTGGGCAATCAAAGAAATAGTAAACCAACATAAACAATGCTTCTTAATTGACCTGTTTGCCATGCCTTATGATGTCACCTGCACGCAGGATGGGTTGCATCCTAACAAAAAAGGGATGAGGTTAATTGCTAACTATGTGCTGAACAATACCAGCAGATTACTACTCTTAACCTTTAATTACTCAGATTACTTATTACTAACCTTCCGTTCCTCTTGAGGTGGTAACAGAGCAACCTCATGTAGGTTACTATTTTTTTGGTTTTTTACTTCGCAGGAACATAACTCAACTCCACACTTGTTTGCAAAAGCAAAGCTTTCCCATTGCCACTGGTTTACTTCGTTCGGTTGATGAGCATCACTGTTAGTCGTAACTAAAACTGGATAGGTTGCCGCTAATTCCCAAAACTCTTGCAACGGATATTGGTGCCTTCGACCTGCTGGGGTATCAATCATCGATTTGCGTAATCCATTTCCATTAATTTCCAATGGAATATTATACGTAACAGCACATTCAATAATTTCTTTTGAACATGCAATCGCTTCAGCATCCCAACTTGTATAAAAACTGGCAAAGAGATCAGGATGCACCCCAAATAAGAATAACCCCGAGGATAAACCTGCTGTATAAAGATCAGTATACTTATGAAGAAAACGCTTCTCTTGCGGTAGATGTTTCAAATATACATCTTTTCCAAAACCATTAGGTAAAAAATGGACGCCAAAACAGAGAAAATCAACTTTTTGCTTTTCTAAGATAAATTCGCGATACCAAGTAGCATATTCTGGATAAAAATCACACTCCAGTCCAATTAAAATTTGGAGAGAGTCAACAGATCTCTGTAAACTCCGACACTCTTCGAAATAGGACTCGAGTAAATCAAATTCCATTCTACTGGAAGACCAGCGATGATCAGGCAGTGGGCAGTGCTCACTAAACCCTAAAACATCTAACCCCTGCTGTTCAGCTGCTATTACATATTCAGAAAGTTCTCCAACCCCATGCCCACAATACCAAGAGTGAGTGTGGAGATTCACTCGCTCAGGTGGGAATATTTGTACCATTAATTAATGCACTCCAGACAGTTGTAATTCCACGAAAGACCCTTATGGAACCTGTCCTTTCCCCATAAGTATGGAGTCAATCGTTTATTCAATATACCTATAGTATCGCCTATTTCTAGTATATATACCAGCCTAGAAGGGTTATCATAGAGGCCTTGATCTGGAACCACATGCCTTTTGTGAATTATAAAGGCATGATACGGGATAACGGGAAATGCACCCAAAATCGCAAAGACCCACTCAGTCTCTCCTATGATTTACTCAGGAGGAACAGTATAAAACAAACAATCAGCTCTCATAGTATTCGTACTACCTCATTACCCAACAACCCGCTATGTATTACCGTAGAGCGTGGCTTTGGGTAGCTGACTAAGAAGGATCTGTTCGCAATGACCACAGACTATTACCCAATACCCCTGCAATTAAAAATCCTGAGATAATGAATAACCACCCAGGAAACTGTGCATATAACCACGTACAGATAGCGATAACTGCAATCCCTACTAAGGATGAAAAGAAAAATGAAAACGCATAAACCCCTGACCGGTGATCTGCTGCCGTTTCAATAGCTAATAGAGAATCGGCTACTGTTTTCAAGACCCCATACGAAATTGCAACAAGAAACACCCCTCCCAAGATAACTTTCATCCTCCCGGGTGTGGCAAAAATGAGGATTAAAAATCCAAGTAAGGAGACTGAACTGGTAGTTATGGTGAAATAGGGGATATTAGCGTGGCTAAGTTGAGGATTAAGAACAAACATAGATAAAAGCATACCAAAGGCATACACACCACCAACCAGGGATACTTGCGAAGAAGAAAGATTCATGTAAGTAGTAAAATAAGGAGTGAAAAATAGACTATTAGTGGTACCAACTACGAAATAGACATAGATGAGGGAATTGATAAGTACTGCAGAAGCTACCCGTTTATTCTTAATAATATAACGAAAGGTCTCACGATAACCCGCCAGAATACCAGCAATCGGAGCACCAGCATGCTGGCGCATTTTTTCTTGTGCCTGTTTGCCAGTGACCGTCTCTTTAATAAGAAAATGACGGGTAATAGAAAGCGACGACATTGAAATAATCGCAATCAGGAGAAAAAGCCGCTCTGAAGCAACTAACCCCCTCCGCGCCACGATAATACCGGCCAGAGGGGTTGCTAAACCAGATAATACCAAAATAAGATTGAACAGGTTCATTGACACCACACTGTTTTGCTGTGAATTATCCTCAACTAGCAATAAATAGTACCCGATACTCATAATCCGGTTTAAACCAGTTAACGCCATAGCTATAATAGCTACCGAATAGGTTGGCCATAAGATGAACAGCAGTGGCGGAATTACAGAGGAAGCCAAATCAAAAAGTAGCGTCGCCCACCGCCTGCCCAACCGATCTACAACCGGTGCGGCAATCAACGAACACACGAGTGCCGATATATTGGCTACAACCATAATGCTGCCGATTTGGAGATCGGTAAACCCATAATGTTTGAGATAGAGACTTAAATAAAAATTATATACCGTAAAAGGTATGGCCCAGAGAGGAAACATTGCCGTACAGATTCGGGCATTACCCTCCAGTTTTGAAAGATATCGTCCTATTTTACCGCCCATTTTTGCTAAACGTTTCCTTTATCTCTGTTTCAAAAATAGAAAAATCGAGGTTATTAACTACCCGCACTTGTTCGACTATGGCGGATGGAATATTATGCTTTCCAGCATACGCAGTGCATAAGGCACCAACTAAAGCTGCAATCGTGTCGGTATCACCTCCTACCGAAGCGGCCAAGGAGATCGCCTTGAAGACATCTTTTTCGGCATAGAGGAAAATACCAAAAACTGCCCCACAGACATCTACCGAAGCTAAACCAGTACCAAAAACGGCAAAGAGAAAATTGAGCAACCCATCATCACTAGCAAACCCTTGAATATGGCCTAAAAGAAAGCTAATCCGTGAACCCGAGGAAGCAGCACAAGCCAAATACGGTGCTGCTTGCAATCCTCTTTTCGCACCTTGCAAAGCTGCCGCTACAATTTCCTCCAAAGAGTTACCATCCATCGCACTATAAAGGGCAAAAGCATAGGCACAAGCTGCTTCCAACGCCTGTGAAGTATAGTGGGTTGGCTGTAAGCAATTAGTAACTGCAGCAACCAACTCCGCTGGTTCATACCCACTAGCATAACTAATTAAGGTCGGGGCCAAAGAACGCATTAACCCACCACAGGTGGTCCCCTTTTTCCCTGTCTCAGCGGGAGATGCCCCTGTCTCAATTGCCTTGAGCGCTTGTAATGAACTGGGACCAATATACTTTTTTGCTACTGCATCAGTCTCATCAATCCAGGCTAATAAAGCTGCTACCGTTTGCTCCAGAGTTATTTTGCCTGCCTTGCAATACGCTCGTAAGAGATAGAGGTTTTGCTCAGTGTCATCGGTAATGGATCCTGAAGGAAGATCGCTGTGATTCAAAGACTTCGTTGAGGGTAACAAATCCCAAACCATCCCCAAGTCCTTGGCAATCTGTTCCCGTGTCATAAATTCAGTGGGCATACCCATCGCATCCCCAACTGCAAAAGCCTCTAAAATAGTGGTAATAAATCCTTCTCGCATAAGCTATGCCTTACACCATACTGCTAATGAAAGCAAAGTCACGTTCT
>JAQVOO010000083.1 GCA_028702575.1 Sphaerochaetaceae bacterium | reverse complement strand
TCTCACTTTAGAGGAGGCTGTTCTGTTGGTTTTAGTTTAAAGAGGGTTCTAAAAGTATCCATAAAGTTTTCATGAACAACTGTAGTTGGATCAAAATGGAACATCTTGAAGGTTATCTGCACACAGAAGCCCACGATGACTGCGGCAAGGATGGTGCCTATGCCAAAGGTCCCTCCGAGCAGTGCCCCGATGATCACCACAAAGACTTCTATACCACTACGACAAACACCTATCGGAAACTTGGTCTTCTTAGCGAGTACCACCATAAGACTATCTCTGGGACCAGCTCCAAAACCAGAAGAGATATAATAGTAGGTGGCTATGGCAATGACGAATAACCCAACAACCATCTGCAAAACACCAAGATAGAAATTGGTACGATTTGAAAAGATATCTACAGCAAGCAACATATTCATGAATAAACCTACGAAAATCATGTTGCACAAGGTGCCAAATCCTAATTTTTCTCTAGCCATCAGTGAAATAAGGCAAAGTGCCAGCCCCACGAAAATAGAGATGGTTCCTATCTGAACATTAAAAACATGGGATAACCCTGCATGGAATACCTCCCATGAGGCATAGCCAATGTTGGCTTTCATGGTAAGTACAATTCCCACTGCGTAGAGGAACAATCCAAGAAACAACCGCAGTAATCTGAGTAAAAACTTATTCATCTGAAAACACCCTCTTTCAGCAGCTACCATATCGGTATTTGAAAAGATAATCCAGCTCTGCATGGCAATAAAATAATCTTGGAATTTGGAGTATGTAAGGATTCTTCCTTATATTTATGATTCCAATTATTTATCCCATGTTAAAAGAGGATACCTAAGTAATTTGGTTTGTTGTATCGAAGGCCGCTTTTCAATTGGTCCGCTAAAAACGTTGAAGTCACAAGCTAATTACATACGGCCTCAAATGGTGTTATGAGAAATTCAAGAAACAAGCGCCATGGTGAATGTAAGAACGATCCGTTACTGAATTTCTCAAAGAAGGCTTGTTTTTTCGATCTCTATTATTACCAGTATAAGAAATTGGATAATAATTTCTTGCTAGGTAGTATAATGTCGTGTATTATGAAAGAAGGAGGACCCATATGGTCAGGATTACTACTCTCATCGATAATCAGGCTTTACCAAATAGTGATCTAGAGGCCGAACATGGATTCTCTTGTTTTGTAGAAGTTAACCAAGTGCGGATCTTGTTTGATACAGGTTGTGGTGCCGCTTTTATTCGTAACGCTACTAAATTAGGGGTGGATCTTTCAAATCTCGATCACCTTATCATTAGTCATGGACATTATGACCATGGCGGAGGTGTGATTCCCCTTTTAGAGAGTTTTTCCTATCCAGTACTGACTCTCTGGACTGGCAGTGGGTTTGAAAGAGCCAAATATGCTGAAGACCCCAATGGACTACGTTCAGTTGGATTAAAATTTGATCAAGATTTTATCAACCAATATAATGTAATGTGGCATACTGTCTGCACTGACACCGTCATGATCCATCCCGGGATCTGGTTGGTATCTGGCTTTGAACGTGTTCATCCCATTGAAGAACCAAATCCTCGCTTCCTTATTGGTGATGGTGAAACGAAACAGATCGACACCTTTTGTGATGAAATCATAATGATAATTGATTCTCCCCAGGGATTAGTGGTAGTGGTAGGTTGTTCCCATCCGGGTATCCTGAATATAATAGATTCAGTTGCTCAGCGCTTTGGTCGCCCAATTCATGCCCTAATTGGGGGGATCCATCTATTTGATGCAACAAATGAGCGCCGTGAAGCGGTAGTGAATGAGCTCATTGACCGCGCTATTCCATTATTGGGAGTTTCGCATTGTACTGGTGAGATAGCTAGTAAGATGTTAGAAAAAAACTGTTCTGGCTATTTTGCTAATTTAGCTGGGACGGTTACTACAATAACCTAGGCGTATTAATGTTTTAAAGAATGCCCCCCCAATTAATAACTCTTTTGTGCCGGTTTTTCAAAGTTTGAAATATGTGACCGTTGCCAACGATTGTTTGACGATTATCTTGAGATGCCGTATCATGCAGTAGAGAGTATTGGAGGTTGCCATGCATACCATTAAGTGGGGAATTATAGGTTGCGGAAATGTCACTGAACAGAAAAGTGGACCAGCCTTCCAGAAGATTCCTGGTTCTTCTTTGGTTGCTGTCATGCGTCGCGATAGGGATAAGGCTGCCGATTATGCCAAACGCCATGGAGTTGATCGATGGTATGACGATGCGGGAGATCTGATTAAAGATCCAAATGTCGATGCCATCTATATTGCTACTCCTCCTAGTTCTCACTTGGAGTACACTTTGCTGGCTGCGAAGGCTGGAAAACCAATCTACTGTGAAAAACCTTTAGGACTTTCTTACGCTCATAGCCAACAGATGGTCGATTATTGCAAAGAACAACATGTGCCATTATTTAGTGCCTACTATCGGCGCGCTTTACCAAAATTTAAACAAATTAAAAAATTAATTGCAGATGGCATGATAGGTAAGATACGGTCTGTCACTGTCTTAATGTGTCAAAGACCCAAACCAGAAGATCTGGAAGGGAAGACCTGGCGGGTAAAACCTGAGATATCCGGAGGAGGACATTTTCATGATGTTGGTTGCCATGTGTTGGATCTTCTGGACTGGTATTTCGGTCCAATTGTCAAAGTTACCGGCTTTTCTGGTAGACAGGCTAAGGCCTATCCAGCTGACGATATCGTAAGTGGAAGCTGGGTATTTAATAGTGGAATCTATGGATCAGGGATGTGGTGCTTTAATGCATGGAACGATTATGACCGGGTTGAAATAGTAGGATCGTTGGGAACATTGGCTTTCAGTGTTATGGACTTGGGAACACCGGTAGAGGTGAGTGCAGAGGAAGGGGTGCGAACTATAGGAGTTCCAGATCCACCTGAACATGTAGCTCAACCTTTAATTGAAACGGTTGTGGCAGCTCTTAATGGAAAGGGAACTTGCCCTAGTACTGGAGAAAGTGCTATGCGAACAGATTGGGTAATGTCAAAGCTCACTACCTAAAAAAATGGAGGTATCTATGTTTGTTGGACATATAGATGAAATTGAGAAGAAAACACTAAACCATCCTTTGATGCGTGCTGTGGAAAAACAGATATTGATTGGTCCTGAACAGGGCTGGGCCGATTATGTAATGCGTTTATTTACCTTAGAGAAAGGCGGCTACGCTCCACGACATGCCCATCCTTGGCCCCACATCATGTATGCTGTGGAAGGGAAGGGAAACTTGTTTATGGATGGACAGGATTTCCCTTTAAAATCAGGTTCAGTAGCCTATGTTCCTGCTGATAAAGAACATCAAGTCTCCAACGCTGGTCCAGATAAGTTTGTTTTTATCTGTATTGTACCAAAAGAAGGTGAGGCCTAAAATGGAAATAGCCGGACAAACCATCTCTGCGCGCCAAAGTGTTTTATTGCCCTACTGTCTTGGTTTGGCCGACCCAGCTTCTAACACTGCAAATTTAGCTAAAGCAAGACCTTTGTTTGAAACTGTTACTCCACAAGAGACGATGCAACTAGTCGATACCATTGTGCAAACAGTCGATGATATTAATCTCGTGAAGACGATTGTAACGCGCATGTTGCACTCTTTTGCGAAGGCTCTCTTGGTAAAAATACGTCCGTTTGAACGTACCATTCCATTTTTTGAGCAACTACTTGCTTATAACGATCAGATTATTGAGATTCTAGACAATCTTAAACCAGTAGTTAGCCAAATAAATATGTATGCGAGCATAACCGTAGAACATAGAGGGATGCTAAGAAATGCTTTCAAAAAGCTCTCTGAGCTTATTGATTTGTACGAGAAGAAAGAAAATATTCTCTTTCCGATTGTTGAAAAATATGTTGAGGAGAGTCGCTGTGTTGTAGTGATGTGGGCTATTCATGACGATATTAGAGAAACTCTGCAAACCTTGCAAAGAGCTATTAGTGATAAAGGATATCCCCTAAGTGAACTTAACAAGTTATTGGGCAATCTGTTTTTTGATGTGAAAACGATCGTATTTCGGGAAGAACAGGTCCTTATCCCCGCTATAATCGACCATATACCGCGCCAAGTACTGTTGGGTTTGTCTGAAGATCAACATGACCAAGGGCAAGTTGATCCTAGTCAAGCACAGCTCTCAGATGGGCAAATTGATCTTATTACCGGCAATCCTACGGCTCGTCAATTATTGCAGATATTCAATAACCTACCGGTCGATATTACGCTGGTTGATGCTGAAGATAGGGTTGTCTATTTTAACACTCCAGAACACCGTATTTTTCCTAGAGCCAAAGCAGTAGTAGGAAGAACCGTCCAGAACTGCCATCCACCCACAAGTGTTCATATAGTGCAGCGTATTCTCGAGGCCTTCCATAAAGGGACTCAAAAGTATGCTGAATTTCGTATTAATCTGAAGGGACGTTTTATTCGAATAACCTATACAGCTATCTATGATGAGGCAGGTGTTTATGAGGGGACACTTGAAGTAACTCAAGACATTACCGATATAAAAGAGCTTGAAGGTGAAATGAGATTACTCGATTGGAAAGAATAATATTATAGGAGGAGATCATTGAAATCATTTAGAAAAGAACTCGTATTTGAGGTTAAAGAGCGACGAGAGTATATAAATATTACGAGGCAAGTAAACCAATGCCTAGCAGAAAGTGGCATAACTGAAGGGTTGCTTTTAGTAAACGCGATGCACATCACCGCTAGTGTTTTCATCAATGATGATGAATCTGGGTTACACCGAGACTTTGAAACCTGGTTAGAGAAATTAGCACCAGAGAAACCCCACAGCCAATACCACCACAACGGCTATGAAGATAATGCCGATGCTCACTTAAAGCGTTCTATCATGGGTAGGGAAGTAGTTGTTGCTATCACTAACGGAGCATTAGACTTCGGCCCATGGGAACAGATCTTCTACGGAGAGTTTGATGGGAAGAGAAAGAAGCGGGTGTTAGTGAAGATTATTGGGGAGTAATTACTCGTTCTCTTCATCAGAAGTTTTCTTCGCCTTACCATATGCAGGGGTTGATTCTTGTATCATGTTTTGGCGAAGAACTTGATTAATTCTCGTCTGGTACCCTCTTTTTCCATCCCCTTTGTACCATTCGAGAACATCGGCATCGATGTACATGCAGATTTTCTTCTTTACTGGACGATAATTTTCAGGATTTCTCAGATGCGAAGGCTTCAGCTCCGCCAGCTGTTGATCTGTCATCTCAGGAATGTCAGAGATATCTTCATCCTTGAAAGCTAGGATTTCTTTAAGTCGTTTTTTTGATATATTCGTAAGCGACAATTACAAGTTAATTTACGCTACTAGTAATAGCGCATATTATCATAATAGTAATTATGAGTTGCGTTTATTATACAAATAAGGTGGGTTTGCTTGTATATTTTCAGCAACTGAGTTGCTCGACTCAGGATATATAATCACACTAAAACATATTTGCAATTATCCTCACAAGTTATTGTAGACTAGTCGTCACTTTTCGATTAAGCAATCTTGTTACTTGATAAGCTTCCCTTTCCATAACTGTTCCAAGAAATACTTCCAAGGATAGATAGCGATTCCTTCCAACGTCCTCGGATGTTCCTCCTGGCAGACAATACAATAGTTGCTAAAGATGTTCTCTTCCCGTAAGGCTCTCAGACCTCTGAGGTGCTTACTTGAAATTGTTGAGGAAGCTTTTACTTCAATGGAAAGTTCTGTGCCGATAAGAAAATCAACTTCCTGATTTGCCGTTGAACGCCAATAAGTCAGTTTTTGACGGTTTTTGGTATAGTCAAGATAGGCTCTGAGTTCTATGGCAATATACTGCTCAAAGAATTCACCGAACTCAGTCGTTCCTTTAGCAGGTGTAGGTATGTTTCTCAGCGCACGGACAACCCCAATATCGAAGAAGTAAAACTTTGCAGTCTCAATTGCCTTCCGTTTCTTTGTTGCTTTGAAAGGGGGCAGCTCAAAGCCAATGAGGGTATCGATAAGTATCTCATACCATTGTTTTACCGCTTGGCGTGAGACTCCCACATCGCTGGCAACATTTGTGTAGTTGAGCATCTGGGAATTGGTCATTGCCGCTATCTGCAGGAATCTTGAGAATTGTGGCAGTTTTCTCGTTACCCCTTCAGCTGCAATCTCCTCATTCAGATACACGTGCACATAATCGCCAAGATCAATCTCAGGCTGGTCTGAACAGTACATGGAGGGCAATAACCCTGAGGTGAAAATATGGTTTAAGGTATAGGGATACTCCTCCAATGCATGAATTTCAGGATAGACAAAGGGGTGTATGATTAATTGTGCAGCCCTACCTCCAAGTAGGTTTACTCCACCAGTGCGTAGTTTCCTTGCACTTGATCCTGTAAGGAGGAACCGGATGTTCCTCTCTTCAATGAGGAGATGAACTTCATCCAAGAGTTCTGGGCATTTCTGTATTTCATCGATGACTATAAGGCAATCCTTAAGGTCCCTCACTGCGACCTCTTCGGAGAGCAGGGAAGGATCAGCGAGCACCCTCATGCGTAGACGACCATCCAAGAGATTCCAGAAGAGATCGATATCCTCTTTCAGCTCTTCCTTTATATAGGAGGATTTTCCTGTTTGTCTTGGACCTAGGAGAAACAAGGACTTCCTTTTGAGATATTGTTTGATAGGGAGTGCCCGATGAATATATGTGCTCATGTGTGGCTCCTAATTACTATTATTAGCATATACGTAAGTAAGAGCTAGAGCAACAGTAATGGATTTAATTTTTCTTGTGATAGAATTACATATGTCATGTAAAAAATAGGAATACTCTTCTGCACTTCTATTGTTACGAGTCAAACAACAGTATTGTTATCCCAATGCCCGCACTGTAACTTATATTACTAATGGAGGATCCTCTGTTGATTCACAAATGTTTAGATAATGCCGTGGCAGAGAGCTTTTTCCATAGTTTGAAAGTAGAGTCGATATATGGGAATCCTATGCAATCTAAAGTGAGAATAACACAAGAGGTAAGGGAATACATTGAGGTTTTTTACAACCACCAGCGGCTCCACTCTACACTTGGTTATGTATCCCCATGCGAATATGAGAAACTTAATTCCACCTTCTCAATGTCCGCCTAGGGTTGACCAGATCATTCTGCTTTGGACAACTCGCTGAAAATAAAGATTCTGAAATTTTTGAAAAAATTGAAGGAAAGGGATGCTCCCTATTAAAATAGCAAATGAGGCAAAATCATCACTAAGCATCCTAAATCTCCGCAATAACAGTCGCAATCCTTGACACCTGTATTTCAGTATTTTACCATATAGCTGATCTTTTCAATCGGTTTTTGAGTAGCATAGTGTAGTCATGAAAGATAACCTTCTCACATAAGGAGGGTATGCCATGCGATTGTCACTTATCGGTTTAATCTCAGGTTGCGCGATAGTGCTTATCAGCTGTTCAACTGGCAGTTCATTGGCAATAACTGAGACCTCTGTTACCCAAAAGCCTGCAACAATTACCACAAGCAGAGAAAGTACAGCGGGTACGGAGGGCACAGTGTTGTTATCAGCCTCAAGCACCGCCCAATTCGCTTCGCAACCGTCCCTCGGACAAACGAAGGAAGAAGCCGTGGAGCGTCCAAAACCTGATCTGCTTGTGCCTTCGGATTTTACCTATCTTGGCGCGTTCCGTCTGCCCGGTTCGGAGGAGCGGCCGTATACGTTCGCATATGGGGGCGAGGCCATGACGTTCAACCCAAATGGAGACCCCAAAGGAGCTGCCGATGGTTTTAGTGGGTCTTTATTCGTCATGGGCCATAACAGAATGCCCTATGGGGAGCTACCCCATGGTAATCAGCTAGCCGAAATATCTATTTGCAAACCCCTTGTCACTAAGCAAGTCGAACAGTTACCCCAAGCGGTTTTTTTACAGAACTTTCATGAGATAGACCCTGGTCTTTTCGCCTATCTAGATGAGATCCCACGGGTGGGCATTGAGTATCTTGACAATCCAGCCACCGGTGCGGTGTTGCACCTCTGCTGGGGGCAGCATTTCCATCATGAAGACGAAGCTCTGGGTCCGACACACACGTGGGTGTCTCCGGCTCTTGGGCAAAAGATCGAGTCCAATGGGTGGTATATTGGCAATCAGTCACCGTACAGCGTGAACAACTACCTATTTTCCGTGCCAACAGAATGGGCTGGTGAGCATCTTGGTGGAAGGTTATTGGCAACCGGCCGCTTCCGTGATGGCGGGTGGTCCGGCATGGGACCGTCGCTCTATGCCTATGTTCCATGGGATACAGAGACGGGACTTCCCGTAGCCTCTGGCACACATCTTGAGGAGATTGTGCTACTGCAATATGCACGGTCGGATGAGACTGATATTATTGAACATTCTCTAGAAGGTTATCAGCATGGTGACGAGTGGGAAGGCGGAGCCTGGATCACCACTGATTCCGGTAGGAACGCAGTACTTTTCGCTGGAACGAAGTCGATTGGCGAGCGATATTGGTATGGGTTCATTAATGCCACCGGTCCGGATTACCCTTGCCTTCAGGAGGAATTCATCGGTGAGTTTACGCTTCTAAGATTTGCCGATGGAACTCCTTGTCCCAATGAAACCGATTGGGTGTGTGAAGATCCGATTTCGGGTCGTGGGTGGTGGTCCTCGGCTTTTTCCGGGCAATTCATACTCTACGATCCGGCGGATCTAGCCAGTGTGGCAGCGGGTGCTATGGAACCATGGGAGCCACAGCCATACATGCGTTTTAGTATTGACGATGTGCTTTTTCTGAATCCTTCCGGCGTGGATATCGAGACCCTTGGCTTTGGCGTGCAGCGTCGTTTCCGCCTTGGTGATGTGTGCTTTGATCGTGGGAACGGCTTGCTGTATGTGCTGGAGCTTTTTGCCGATGAGGCGAAACCTGTTGTGCATGTTTGGCGGATAGAATGAAAAACAATGAGGAAACACAGTAGAAAAGAGCCACCGTTGCGTCTTACGCGGTTTTCTTCTCCTCTATATCTTGTTTATAAGGTA
>JAQVOO010000082.1 GCA_028702575.1 Sphaerochaetaceae bacterium | reverse complement strand
ATAATGGTGATATCTATTTCCCAAGTTTTGAAAAAGACTTTGAAGTGAAGAGCGTAGAAGAACGTGAAGAATTCTCAATCGTTACATATCAAAGAAGGGGTTAATTATGCTGAAGTATATCCGTTATATATTTACGGTCTTATTGCATTTGTTATTTCTCTATCCAAAACTTTGCTATTATGACCATCATCAAGACAAAGTCCCTTATGAAAAGAGGCTGGGTTTGTTTGCTATGATTGTTAACCAATTTAATAAAGTTGGTCATGTTGAACAAACAATCATTGGCTTAGAAAACATTCCGGCATCTAATAAGTTGGTCTTTTGTCCAAATCATCAATCATTTACGGATCCTATTTTCATGATTATTGATAAAAACCACGTGATTACTCCTGTTGCAAAAGCTGAGATTAAGAAAATGCCATTCTTTGGCAAGATGATATCTTGTGTTGGTACCATTTTCTTCCAAAGAAACGATTTAAGAGAGACATATTATACTGTTAAGAAGATTCAAGGCGTTTTAGAAAATGAAGGAAACATCTTAATCTATCTAGAGGGAACACGCTCTAAATATGAAGATCATCATATGAATGCTTTTAAACCGGCAGCTTTAAAACCGGCGATGGCCGCTAAAGCCACGATTGTTCCTGTTTTCCTTTGGGGCTTCTTTAGACCATTAGATTTTCACTGCAAACAAAAAACCTATCCAGTGACTATTGAATTTCTAAAGCCAATCCCACCGGAAGAATATGCCGGCTTAACTAATGTCGAATTATCCGATAAGATTCATGCCTTAATTGAGGCCAAAGTCAATGTCGCTATAGCAGAAAAAAAGTAGCTTAATTGCTACTTTTTATTGACGCAAACCTTTTGGGTAAAGATTCTTAATTATGTTATTAGTGACTTTACCTAATCCTAACGAGATACCTTTGTAAGTTAATAATATATAACCATTTGGAATGTTACTAGATAATGTTTCACCATGCAAGTATTTAGTAATCTCTAGATCATTATCAATGTTATAAACATGTTTAAAATCTTTTTCTGTTGCTCCTAGTGCCAAAGCATGGGCAGGAATAAAGCGTTTATTAGCAATGGAACCGAGCAACCAGCCAAAGCGTAGGACTTTTAGATTTGGTATTTCGTTGATTGGTAAATAATAGATGTCTCCATCTTTTTCGTGTAAGTGGGTAAGTTCAAAATCAAGATTGAGATTAGTAGTTACAAACTCCTTAAATAGATAGAAGTCTTCTTTTTTGATAAAAGGCTTTTTTGCATAGTAATTATTATCATATGTATCATTAGAACGAATTAGGGCAATGAATTGGCCTTCACCTTGAAACTTATCAGGTAAAATGCGTAAAGTTTCATTCAATCTAATGCCTCGATCACAATTTGGATAATTAGGGATTGGAATCAAAGAGGCGCTGGTATTTGCTAGAAGATAGTTGACTATCTCTTCATTTTCTTCCGTAGAAAAAGTGCAAGTAGAGTAAGAAAGGACTCCACCTTTTCTGAGTAATTTATAGGCGCATAAAATCAGTTCTTTTTGAAGAACAGCACAACTTAGGACCTTACCATGACTCCAATCAAGTTCTGCAAATTCATTCTTGCGAAACATGCCTTCACCAGAACAAGGAGCATCGAGGATTACTTTATCAAAATAGCCTTGATAGGCTTTTAAGAAATCACTAGGATTATTATTAGTAACAAAAACATTTTTGAGACCTAGTCTTTCCACATTTTGTGATAAGATTTTGGCACGATTATAAGATATATCATTGGCGATAAGATAGCCGGAAGTGAGTTTTGTCGCTACTTGTGTGGTTTTACCTCCAGGAGCAGCGCATAAATCTAAAACAATATCATTATTATTAATAGGTAATAGATGTCCTACCAGCATTGCACTAGCATCTTGAATATAAATGGCTCCGGCGTGATGATAGGGCGATTTACCTAGTTTGACATCTGTATAAAAGGCATTTGGAACAATTGGATGGGGTTTTAAGCCAGCGGTGAGTTCTATTAATGAAGCAACTTTTTGCTCATTTAACCTAAAACAAAGCGTAGCTTCTTTTGTTAATGAATCAAGAATTGAGTTGCTACGTTCTAAGCCATAGATATTTTGTAAGTGCTGCTTAAAATCCATGAAATATTCCCTCTTTAATTATAACACAATCAAAGTTATAATATAGGTGCAAACGAGGTGTTAACGATGATAATGAATGAAATCATTATGAAAAAAAGAGATAAACATGTGCTGAGCGATGAAGAAATCAAATTCTTTGTTGATGGGTATACAAAAGGCGAGATCCCAGATTATCAAGTAAGCGCCTTATTGATGGCCATTGTTTTGAATGGCATGAATAAAAAAGAAACAAATGCCTTAACTATGGCAATGCTTCATAGTGGCGAGACTGTAGATTTATCTAAGATAAAAGGACCAAAGGTGGATAAACACTCTACCGGCGGCGTTGGTGATAAGACTTCTTTGGTTTTAGGACCACTTGTTGCTAGTTGTGGAGTTAAAGTTGCTAAAATGTCTGGGCGAGGGTTAGGCCATACTGGTGGGACCTTGGATAAGTTAGAGTCAATTCCGGGGATGAGAATTGATCTATCGCCAGCCCAATTTGAGAAGCAAGTCAATGATATCGGGATTTCGATTATCGGTCAGACAGGTAATTTAGTTCCCGCAGATAAGAAACTATATGCTTTAAGAGATGTAACTGGGACTGTTCGGAGCGTGAGTCTAGTGGCCGCTTCGATTATGTCTAAAAAATTAGCAACCGGGGCTGATGCTATCTGTTTGGATGTGAAATATGGCTCTGGAGCTTTCTTTGAAGATGTTCCAAATTCAGTTAAACTAGCTAAAACTATGATTGCTATTGGTGATTCAATGGGCGTTGATACCCGGGCTGTCATTTCAAATATGCAACAACCATTAGGCTTTGCAGTCGGGAATAATCTGGAAGTTAAAGAAGCAATTGCAACTTTAAAGGGGAATGGTCCGGCTGATTTAGTAGAACTGTGTTTAGAAGCCGGTAGCGTGATGCTTGTTCAAGCCAAACTTTACAAGTCTTATGATAAGGCTCGTTCAATTCTTGAGAAAAACCTGAAGAATGGCAAAGCATATGAACGTTTTTATCAAATGGTTAAAGCTCAAGGCGGGGATGTTAGTTACTTAGAGCATCCAGAGAAGTTTGCTAACTCTAAACACATCATACCTGTAATCTCATCTAAAAATGGCTATGTAGATGCGATTAATGCCTTAGAAATTGGGGAAGCTTCGATGTTACTTGGAGCGGGTAGAGCCAAAAAAGAAGACAGCATTGATTATGCCAGTGGCATAGTTTTATGCAAGAAGTGCGGCTATCAAGTTAAAAAAAGCGATGTATTAGCCTATTTGCATACTAATAAAGATGATTATCAAGATCAAATCAAGATGGTTGGAAAGGCTTTTGTAATTACAAGTAAGCAAGTTAAACCAGAAAAGATTGTTAAAAAGGTAGTCGAATAATGCGAGTAATAGTTCAAAGAGTTAAAAGCGCTAGCGTAAGTGTGGCTGGAACTGTAGTAGGTAAATGTGAAAATGGCTTACTCCTTTTGGTGGGCTTTTCTAACTCTGATACCGGGGCAGAAATAACTCCTTTAATAAATAAGATACTAAATATAAGGATTTTTGATGATGAAAACGGCAAAATGAACCTCAGTATCCAAGATGTTAAAGGCTCAATATTGTCCATCTCCCAGTTTACCTTATACGCTAATTGTAAAAACGGCAGAAGACCGAGCTTTACTGAGGCCTGTAAATACGAGATAGCAGAGCGTTATTATGCGACTTTCGTTAATGAACTCCTAAAAAGTGGCCTAAAAGTTGAAAATGGGGTCTTTGGGGCGATGATGGAGATCAAAGCCGACCTAGTAGGGCCAACCACCATCACTCTAGATTCTAATGAAATAATATAATCTTTGATTATATAGAATTGACACTAACAAGTTTTTGACCAGAAAAAGTGGGGTTAAAAACTTTTTTTTGCAAAAATTGAGAAAAATTATTGACTAAGCAAAAATATAAGTATAATATAATCGTGCACGCTCGAAAAAGCACTGCTAAAACAGTGACAAACATAATCGAGAAAAATATGCGAAAGCGCTTGACACCACCGGTCCACGATGGTATTATTAAAAAGCGCACAAACATTTTGCGCGTGCTAGATTTTTGAAAACTGAACAGAATTATATAACGTCAATATTTATCAACAATATCGAGTTAGGAAAAACAAAATTTAACTTAGTATGCTATGCATACACAAATAATTTAAAGAGAGTTCGATCCTGGCTCAGGATGAACGCTGGCGGCGTGCTTAATACATGTAAGTGAGACGGGTGTAGCAATACATCAGTCGCGGACGGGTGAGTAATACATAGGTAATCTGCCTTTATGTGGGGAATACCCAGGGGAAACTCTGGCTAATACCGCATATATATTAGGGGCATCCCGAAAGAAACAAAGACGCGTATGCGTCGCATAGAGATGAGCCTATGGTGTATTAGTTAGTTGGTGAGGTAATGGCCCACCAAGATTATGATACATAGCCGGCCTGAGAGGGCGATCGGCCACATTGGGACTGAGACACGGCCCAGACTCCTACGGGAGGCAGCAGTAAGGAATTTTCGACAATGGGGGAAACCCTGATCGAGCAACGCCGCGTGAAGGATGAAGGTCTTCGGATTGTAAACTTCTGTTGTGGGGAAAGAACGTTAAGAAAAGGAAATGTTTCTTAAGTGACGGTACTCCACCAGAAAGTCACGGCTAACTACGTGCCAGCAGCCGCGGTAATACGTAGGTGACAAGCGTTATCCGGAATTATTGGGCGTAAAGAGTGAGTAGGCGGTTTTGTAAGTCTGGGGTTAAATACAGTTGCTCAACGACTGTTAGCCTTAGAAACTACAAAGCTAGAGTGTAAGAGAGGTTAGTGGAATTCCATGTGTAGCGGTAAAATGCGTAGATATATGGAGGAACATCAGTGGCGAAGGCGACTAACTGGCTTATAACTGACGCTCAGTCACGAAAGCGTGGGGAGCAAATAGGATTAGATACCCTAGTAGTCCACGCCGTAAACTATGAGTACTAAGTATAGGAGAAATTCTGTGCTGAAGTTAACGCATTAAGTACTCCGCCTGAGAAGTACGTTCGCAAGAATGAAACTTAAAGGAATTGACGGGACCCCGCACAAGCGGTGGAGCATGTGGTTTAATTCGACGCAACGCGAAGAACCTTACCAGGTCTTGACATCCGACGCAAGACACTAGAGATAGTGGGATAGTTATGGTCGAGACAGGTGGTGCATGGTTGTCGTCAGCTCGTGTCGTGAGATGTTTGGTTAAGTCCAACAACGAGCGCAACCCTCGTCTTTAGTTACCATCATTAAGTTGGGGACTCTAGAGAGACTGCCGGTGTAAATCGGAGGAAGGTGGGGATGACGTCAAATCATCATGCCCTTTATGACCTGGGCTACACACGTGCTACAATGGACGATACAAAGAGATGCAAGATCGCGAGATTAAGCAAACCTCAAAAAATCGTTCTCAGTTCGGATTGAAGTCTGCAACTCGACTTCATGAAGCTGGAATCGCTAGTAATCGTGAATCAGCAACGTCACGGTGAATACGTTCCCGGGGTTTGTACACACCGCCCGTCAAACCATGAGAGTTGGTAATACCCGAAGTCAAGTAGATAACCGTAAGGAGTCGCTTGCCCAAGGTAGGACTAATGATTGGGGTTAAGTCGTAACAAGGTATCCCTACGGGAACGTGGGGATGGATCACCTCCTTTCTATGGAGAAAGAGAGACAGCAATTGACTGTCTCAGAATCTAATTCGAGGTTGATAAGTAGTTAGGTAATTCTGTTTAGTTTTGAGTAATTTAGCATTACTCAGATGATAGATTTTTGAAAACTGGATATATTTTTATTAATTTTACAAAAAATTAAATCATGTTCTTTCTAAGAAAAGACGCGAGAAAAAGAGATTTTTCTAGCAAACTTTTAAAGATTCAAAAGTAAGACCAAAAAATATGTGTGAAGAAAAGTTAGTAAGGGCATGCAGAGGATGACTTGGCACTAAAAAAAGAAGAAGGACGCGTTTACCTGCGATAAGCTTCGGGGAGCTGGAAATAAGCTTTGATCCGGAGATATCCGAATGGGGAAACCCGAATGGAGTCACTTCCATTCATCCTATACTGAATACATAGGTATAGAGAAGAAAACTCAGTGGATTGAAACATCTTAGTAGCTGAAGGAAAAGAAAGAGAGATCGATTCCCCTAGTAGCGGCGAGCGAAAAGGGAGGAGCCCAAACCGAATTTGATTCGGGGTTGTAGGACCACAACATGTACAACATGCGTTAGTAGAATTACCTGGAAAGGTAAGCCATAGAAGGTGATAGCCCTGTATACGAAAACAATTGTTGGCTAGTGGTATCCTGAGTACGGCGAGGCACGTGAAACCTTGTCGGAATCCACGCAGACCACTGCGTAAGGCTAAATACTAATTAGTGACCGATAGTGAACCAGTACTGTGAAGGAAAGTTGAAAAGAACCCCGGGAGGGGAGTGAAATAGAACCTGAAACTGCATGCTTACAATAAGTCAGAGGGCGTTAAAGCCTGATGGCGTGCCTATTGAAGAATGAACCGGCGAGTTATTTTGTCGTGCAAGGTTAAGTGGGAGACACGGAGCCGTAGCGAAAGCGAGTCTTAACAGGGCGCAATTATAGTACGATGAAATAGACCCGAAACCAGACGATCTAGTCATGATCAGGTTGAAGTAGGAGTAAAATCCTATGGAGGACCGAACCAACGTTCGTTGAAAAGACCGTGGATGAATTATGACTAGGGGTGAAATTCCAATCGAGTTTGGAGATAGCTGGTTCTCCCCGAAATAGCTTTAGGGCTAGCCTTGGGAGTAAAGTATGTTGAAGGTAGAGCACTGAATGTGTAATGGTCCTCTCAGAGGATACTGAACCCAATCAAACTCCGAATGTCAACATCACATACCCAGGAGTCAGACTACGAGAGATAAGTTCCGTGGTCAAAAGGGAAACAGCCCTGATCTACAGCTAAGGTCCCAAAATTTATGCTAAGTGTTAAAGGATGTGAAGACGCTCAAACAACTAGGATGTTAGCTCAGAAGCAGCTATCATTTAAAGAGTGCGTAACAGCTCACTAGTCGAGTATCTTTGCGCCGAAGATTTACCGGGGCTAAGCATAATACCGAAGCTTAGAATTCTAAGGAATGGTAGGGGAGCGTCCTATATTGGCTGAAGGTGCACCGTGAGGAGCGCTGGACGATATAGAAGTGAGAATGCCGGTGTAAGTAACGAATGTGGGTGAGAATCCCACACACCGTTTGACTAAGGTTTTCTGGGGAAGGTTCGTCCACCCAGAGTAAGTCAGGACCTAAGGCGAGGCCGAAAGGCGTAGTCGATGGACAACAGGTAGATATTCCTGTACTCTTGTATAGGCGATGGAATGACAGAGAAGGCTAATTGATCCGACGATTGGAAGTGTCGGTTCAAGCGAGGTAGCAGATGCTGTGGCAAATCCCAGTATCAATGCGAAGACGTGACGAGTAGCAAACGCTTCGGCAAGTAGCGAAGTCAGTGACGCCAGCTCTCAAGAAAAGTTTCTAGCTTAACTATATAAGACCTGTACCGAGAACGAACACACGTGGTCAAGGAGAGAATCCTAAGGTGAGCGAGAGAAGTGTTGTTAAGGAACTCTGCAAAATAACCCCGTAAGTTAGCGATAAGGGGAGCTCTAGCAATAGAGTCGCAGTGAAGAGGCCCAGGTAACTGTTTAACAAAAACACAGCTTTATGCTAAGTCGTAAGACGATGTATATGAGGTGATGCCTGCCCAGTGCTGGAAGGTTAAGGAGACTTGTTAGCGCAAGCGAAGCTCGGAACCGAAGCCCCAGTGAACGGCGGCCGTAACTATAACGGTCCTAAGGTAGCGAAATTCCTTGTCAGGTAAGTTCTGACGCGCACGAAAGGTATAATAATCTGGGCGCTGTCTCGACAACAAACTCGGTGAAATCTTATTACCTGTGAAGATGCAGGTTACCCGCGACTAGACGGAAAGACCCCATGGAGCTTTACTATAACTTAATATTGAACATCGGATTGTCATGCACAGGATAGGTGGGAGACTTTGATATTATGACTTTGGTCATAATGGAGTCGTTGTTGGGATACCACTCTTGTCAATCTGCTGTTCTAACCAATATTACACACGTGGTATGGGACAGTGTTAGGCGGGTAGTTTGACTGGGGCGGTCGCCTCCTAAAGAGTAACGGAGGCGCCCAAAGGTACTCTCAGTATGGTTGGAAATCATACGTCGAGCGTAAAAGCAGAAGAGTGCTTGACTGCGAGGCTTACAAGCCGAGCAGGGACGAAAGTCGGGTTTAGTGATCAGGCGGTGCCGCGTGGAAGGGCCGTCGCTTATCGGACAAAAGCTACCCTGGGGATAACAGGCTGATTCCTCCCAAGAGTTCACATCGACGGGGGAGTTTGGCACCTCGATGTCGGCTCATCACATCCTGGAGCTGGAGCAGGTTCCAAGGGTTGGGCCGTTCGCCCATTAAAGTGATACGTGAGCTGGGTTCAAAACGTCGTGAGACAGTTTGGTCCCTATCTGTCGTGGGCGTAGGAATTTTGAAGAGATCTGTCCTTAGTACGAGAGGACCGGGATGGACATACCTCTGGCGCACCAGTTGTCATGCCAATGGCACAGCTGGGTAACTATGTATGGAATGGATAAATGCTGAAAGCATCTAAGCACGAAACCAACTCTAAGATTAGAATTCCCATTCGCAAGAAGTAAGACCCCTTGTAGGTTACAAGGTTGATAGGTTGCAGGTGTAAGTGCAGCAATGTATTTAGCTGAGCAATACTAATAGGTCGAGGACTTATCTTTATATTTTATATTTTAAAAGTCATACGCAACAAGAATCATTTAAAAGAACAACCTAATCGAAATCGAAAGAAACAATAAAAATATATTCAGTTTTGAGAAATTTATCATTTCTCTAAAAAAAGATCTGGTGACTATAGCG
>JAQVOO010000004.1:27174-35377 GCA_028702575.1 Sphaerochaetaceae bacterium | reverse complement strand
CCCATGGTAATAAAATATTTTATCACTTGTCTTCCTGTTATCCTCAATGAAATGTTTTGGGCGTTTGGTATGACCGCTTATAAAATTGCCTATGCGCGTATGGGAACAGATGTCATTGCTTCAATTAATGTAACTGAAGCAATTCAAGGCCTATTTTTTGTAGCTCTGATGGGTATTAGTAATGCAAGTGCTATTATGATTGGTAATAAAATTGGCGAGAATCGTCTTGTTACAGCAAAAAACTATGCCACACAATTATTACTCATTGGATTTTTAACCGGAATCATCGTAGGAGGCGCCCTTGCCGGACTCTCTCCTTGGCTTCCTATCCCATTTAATCTTTCACCCTCAGTTGCCCGTATAACTACCCTTTCCCTCATAGTGTTAGGAATGTTAATCCCCATTAAAGCCTATAATATGATATTGGTAGTGGGAGTCCTGCGAGCAGGCGGCGATACCCGATTTTCAATGTTTACCGAGTTAGCTGGTGTGTGGCTAATCGGTGTTCCATGTGCATTCCTTGGTGCTTTGGTTTTCCGCATGCCAATCTATTTTGTCTATTTATTTGTTGGACTCGAAGAGTTGTTTAAATTCTTTGTGGGAATGTACCGCATAAAAAGTGGTAAATGGCTCAACCTTCTCATCGATGAGACCCCCCTTCCTACCCCCATCCAGACTTGACCAGCACCCAAACGTTACGTATATTTCAGGCAGGAGGTACACGTATGAGTACCACTGTTTTGATTAACGGAACCGTTATTACTGGTTCTATAAAAATACCTGATTGTGGCCTTTTTATTGATGCTGACGGCACTATTGGAGATATCTTCAATATGAAACGCTTCCAGCAAAAACGTTTTCCGGCCAGTGCTGAGATTATTGATGTCCAAGGAGCCTTCATTACTCCTGGATTCATTGATACCCATCTGCATGGGATTGGGGGCTTCGGAACAGATGACGCTTCACACACTTCAATTTTAGGGATGTCAGAGCGGCTAGCTGATTTTGGAGTAACTGGATTTTTTCCTACGATCTATACTGACAAACTTGAAAATATGCTGGATGCCATACGGGCAGTCGTAAAAGCCATCGGTGATGAAAAAGGAGCTGAGATTCTTGGTATTCATGTTGAAGGCCCTTTTATTTCAGAAATACGAGTTGGAGCACAAAACCCAGAGGGGATACAACCAGTAAATTTTGACGTCTTCAACGCTATTATCGAAGCAGGAAAAGGTCACGTTGTATGCATGACCGTAGCCCCAGAGTTAAAGGGAATGCGAGAATTAGCACTTCATGCTAGTAAAAAAGGTATCGTTCTGCTCGCCGGACATACAAATGCCACCTACGAAAATATTATAGAAGGCATGCAGGTAGGTATTCTCCACTCAACCCATTTTTTTAATGCTATGAGCCGCCTACACCATCGTAACCCCGGCACTGTAGGCGCAATACTAATTGAACAAGATATGCAGTGTGAAGTCATTGCTGATGGCGTTCATGTCCATAAAGAGCTTGTTAAACTGCTTCTAAAGGATAAACAAGTCAGAAATGTAGTTTTAATAACTGACTCTTTAAAACCAACCAAGCAAGAAGCAGGCCCTATGATAATTAATGGAGAATTAGCGGTCTTAGCTAAAGATGGAGCTTTTCACCTTGCCGATGATCCCGACACAATTATGGGTTCTGCTCTGACCATGTTGGAAGGAATAAAAAACCTGGTCACTTGGGAGGTCCCCCTTGAATCAGCAATCCAGATGGCTACCGCTAATCCAGCGAGAATTTATGACCTTTCGCAAATGGGGCGACTTACCCCTGGATATTTGGCAAACATTGTCGTATTTGATGACAAATTTACGCTCAAAGGCTCCTTCATTCGTGGTAAGATAATTAGAGATAATTTTTCAAGATGAGCATCATGCGAAGGAGAACTATATGACAATACCAGAAACCTCAAGCCGTGCAATTGCAGGGTTGCAACCCAAGAATCTTTGGAACTACTTTTTAGCGATCTCCTCCATCCCCCGCGAATCGGGGAATGAAGAAGGAGTGCGTAACTATTTAATTCAATTTGCAACCAAAAACAAATTGGTCCATCACACCGATAAAACTGGAAATGTAATTATAAAAGCACCGGCGAGTGAAGGGATGGAACATATCCCCCCGTTAGCCTTACAAGGACATATGGATATGGTGTGTGTCAAAAAAGAGGGTGTAATCCATGATTTTGCTAAAGATCCCATTATCTTAAAACGTGATGGAGATTGGCTAAAAGCTGAAGGAACATCTCTTGGAGGAGATAACGGAGTCGCCATTGCTCTAATACTTGATCTTTTTAGTGACCCTGAGGCTAAACACGGCCCACTTGAGGCCATCTTTACCGTTGCGGAAGAGACCGGACTGGAGGGAGCTTTCGGCCTTGACCCTTCCTACATACAAAGTCGCAAAATGATTAACCTTGATAGCGAAGAAGAGGGAGTTTTCTATATTGGCTGCGCTGGAGGCATCGAAGTAAATGGCACAATTTTAATCGAAAAAGAGCCTGTTCCCTCTAATGAGACCACTTGGGCTATTACACTGGATGGATTGTTTGGTGGCCATTCGGGTGGCGATATCCACATCCAACGGGCAAATGCTATTTCTTCTATGGCGCGCTTTTTACGCATCGCTAGCGATAGCTTCCCTATCCGCATAGTCAGTATTGATGGTGGAACTAAAAGGAATGTAATTCCAAGTGTCTGTAAAGCGACTATCACCTTACCTAGAGATGCAAAAGAGCAGCTTTACAACATTGGGGAAAAAGTTCTTTTGGATCTTAAAAAAGAGTATGAGCAAACAGATGCCAAGGTGCAACTTACCATAGAACCTGTTGCAGTTACACCCAAGCAAGCCGCTTCAAGAAAGCAAAGTTTAGCTTTGATCAATGCCCTATTTTTAGCTCCCCACGGTGTCGAACGGATGAGCCATACTATCTTAGGGATGGTGGAAACTTCTTCAAACATGGCCATCATTCGTACTACAGATTCAGCATTCACCCTCATTACCAGCCACCGTTCTTCAGTCCAATCTTCACGAGATATGATTGCTCGTAAAGCTATGGTTGCTTTTGAAACAGCGGGAGCCCAGGTAAGTCTTGAAGGCCCCTACCCGGCCTGGACCCCCAATCCAGAATCTCCTCTTGCCCAATTATGTGCCACAGCTTGGGAAAGCTTCATGGGTAAAAAGGCAAAAATTACTGCAATTCATGCTGGCTTAGAATGTGGTATTATAAACTCATTAATTGAGGGGATGGACTCGGTCTCGCTTGGACCAAATTTGCGCGACGTCCATTCGGTCAAAGAGCGCTTATCGATCTCTTCTACTGCTAAAATCGCCCAATTTCTACGGCATCTTTGCCCGATTATTACATAAAAATAGTCCATATTGTAATCGGTATCACTTTTTCGTGATACCGATTTATCTAAAGAATTCCTCTTATTAATGCCCTAATATTGAGCTATTCATACATATTATTGGAACTTGGTCTAATATAATGCCTTTTTACTTAGAACTTCGACTCCATTCTTTTACACTTTGTGCTAGTTTTTTTGCAGATTCAACTGCTCGTTCACGATCACTTGCTTTAGGAGCCCCTTGATATTCAACGATGCCAACACAGTCCCACTTAAGAGCATCTACAAAAGGTTCAAATTGCTTTTGCGCTCCACCAGACCATCCAAAAGATCCAAAACGCATTACCTTCCTATTATTTAGATGACTGCGTTCCAAGATATCGAGAACATGGGCCATAGGTGGAAACATCTTGTACTCATAGGTGGGCATCCCCAGTACAAGGCCGCTTGAACGCCAAGCCGAAGCAAGCACAAACGAGGCATGCTCTTGAGGAACTTGGTGGAGGTGGACCGTAATCCCCTCATCCTCGAGAGTCTTCTGAATGAGTGGAACTAAGGCTGCCGTATTCCCATACATACTACTGAAAATAAATGTTACTTCGTCTTCAGCAGGACCGTTCATGTTCTCAGCTAGTTTCTTATATAATTCAATTATTTGATTAGGATTTTTTCTCCAGACAATGCCATGACTGGGAGCGACCATGGCAATATCTAAAACTTCCAGCTTTTTAATTCCTCTGAGGACAAACGGACTAAAAGACGAGACGATATTAGCATAATAACGTTCAGTTTCAGGAATAAGCAGAGCCCACTCTTTGTCCGTTAATTCATCATCATAGCAGTGCTCGTATTGTCCGAAGGAGCCAAACCCATCGCAGGAAAACAATATTTTATCTTCGGGAAGATAGGTCATCATCGTCTCGGGCCAGTGGATATTAGGAGTCTCCTCGAATACAAGAGTCTTGCCTCCTAGATCTATGCTATCGCCAGAAACTACAGCACGTACCTGTCCGGTAACACCATAAAAGGCTTCTACTAAAGGGACGGCTTTCTTTGTACAAATAATTTTTATCTTTGGATTCCTTTTGCACAATTCGGCAAGGGATCCCGTGTGATCGGGTTCCATATGATTGAGGACAAGGTAGTCTATATCCTCAAAAGAGAGATTCAACGATTTAAGCTGGCCTTGGATCACATCAACAGCACCTTCCCAATCTTTTACCAAATCGATCAAAGCAGTGCTATGAGAGCCTTGTACAACATAGGAGTTTAATAAAACTCCGTGTGGGATAGGCCAAATGCCTTCAAAAAGATCCCGATCTCCTATCCGTGCATATACTCGATGAACTTTTGAAGCTAGCATATTCGGTTTCATACTCCCCCCTCAATATTTTTTATATATACCACAATTTGCACTATGTTGGTAGCGTGCCTTAAAAAGCTACTGCTTGGCGCCGTAGTCTATTCATCGTTTTTTGACGCTCTTTCCAATCGCTCATGTATGTATCTAAGAAACATTTAAACTCTTGGCCGTGATTAAAGTAATAGAGATGGGCAACTTCATGTAAAGCTAAATAATTTACAATGGGATAGGGAAGCATTAACGATCTTAATGCAAACCGTAACTCTCCCTTTTGGGAGCAGCTTCCCCATCTTTTTGGATAAAAAGCTATCTCGATAGAGGCCAGTTCCAAATTAGGAGCTTCTTCTATTTGGCTCATCCACTGAGTTACCAACTGGTGATAAAGTTGCTTTCCAAAATCTATATACCACCCTAAAAGAGCTTTTCGGATGGCCTGTACGCCAGAGCCTTTTCGTGTTTTGACAATCAGTGTGGAACCTTGTCGGATACAAGTAGTTGCATATACTCCGCCATGTTCTATCTGTAAGGTACACTCTTCTTCCAATACTAAAAGCCGATCTCCAGTGGTGTAGGTTAAAGGGGGCAAGGATGGCGGAAGTTGTTTAACTTGGGTAAGTTTTGCGGTAATCCATGGGGAGTGTTTGCTTACCACCTCCTCTATAACTGTTAGAGGGGTCCTCAGAGGAGCTACTACTAGGACGGTAGCATCATCTGTAACCCGTAGCGATATTCGTTTTCTATTTCGACGTCTTTGGAGTTCATACTGTACTTTAACTCGATTATTCACTACACTATTCCTATGAATTATTCTGCAACTATGCAACTACACTTACAACAACCCTTACCGTATATGACTGAATTCACCGTACCTCGTTTCTGTGATAAAGCCTACGACCTTATCATGGGGCAACTTGCTGCATATCCTATTGGGACTGACGCCTGCTTAGAATGTGAGGCCCAGTTAACTGCCGAATTGTGTAGTGTTTCCCCTCTATCTGCTTATTTTCGCCTTCCTGAAGAGTCCTCTGAGCCTATTAAAACCATCCAAGCCGGCTCGTATTTGTTTTATCAAGTCCCTTTTGCCCCCACCGAAGGGAAGCACTTATTACCGTTAGTTAATCGCTTTGCCACTGATTTTGATTATTCTTTAGCAAAGAAATTACTATTTTTTGTCCGCTTCTATAAAGAAAGGGAATACGAAATTGCGGTCCAGTTTATAGCCCCTAAGCATACCAGAGAGGAATAAGAAAGGGAGCTGTAAAAGTCATAATTACCCCATGAGTAATGGCAAGCGGTACAATCGTATCCCCGAGGCTTTTTTTCAGTAATGGCAAAGTAACATCCATACTAGTTGCCCCTGCAATGCTTACCGAAGAGTAAGAAAAATGGGAGAACGTTGCTAATATCGGGATCAGCAGAAATGCTATGGTCTCCCGAAAAAGATTACTCAAAAATGAGACGGCACCTAGATGTGGATTACCTAAGCTACTGATTAATACCCCTGAAAGAGAATACCAACCAAAACCAGAAACGAGTGTTAAAGATTCACGTAGTGTATAAGAGGAGCACAAAGGAAGCGCTAAAGCCCCTAAATAGGTCCCTACTACCGTAGAAAGGGGGAGTAAGATCATCAAGGGAGATTTGAGCAGTGGTATTAGGTTAACACCATTTTGCACCATTTGCATGCCCACCAAAAATAGCATGAAATAGAGGGTTAGCGTTATCATTGAGTCTTCAAACCAGTTAAACCAAGACGTAAGATACGCTACAACAAACCCAGCAATTACACAGCCAATCATTAAGGCTGGTGTTTTCAGCCGTTGCCAAGTAATTCGTTGTCTAACGCGCTCCGCGGCACTTGTTTTTCTGTGTATAACTAATCCAAGTAGCGCTGCGGTAATAATACAACCGACTGTAACTAACAACGTGGCGATTAAGGCATCTAAGCCCATTTGAGCAATTTGAGCTATAATATTGGGAATACGAGCTGTATTAACGCCCATCAGAAAGAGCAGTCCATACAAAACACCATCAAGAACTTTACCAGTAACTGTTTGAAAACGGTCTTTGCCAACCAATTTTGCTAGTACTACTCCAAGCCCCAGACTCATGAACAATTTTACTAAGTACCAAAGAATTTGCATAGAGATAGAGTAGCTTAAACACCTTAGTTGCTCAAGCAAGTCCTTGTACCTTTTGCACATCATAGCTATATTTGTACAAACGCGGAGGAACCAAGTGACAATTGAAAAAATCAGTGACACGATGCAACGGCTTATTTTTGCCGACGGTAAAGAAATAACTCTCATTGGAACGGCTCATGTTTCCCAAGATAGTGTTGAAGAAGTAGCAAAAGCTATAGAAGAGATTAATCCTGACCGTATCTGTGTCGAATTGGATGAAGGGAGATACCGATCTAAAACAGAAAGCCAAGGCTGGGAAAACCTAAATATAAAAACAATACTCAAAGAGAATAAGGGATTTCTCCTTTTAGCCAATATGGCCCTTTCTTCATACCAAAAGAAACTGGGGGATCAAATGGGGGTTTCTCCTGGTGATGAAATTCTGCGCGCAGCCGAATTAGCAACCGAAAAAAATATTCCCCTCTCTTTTTGTGATCGTGAAATACAAGTTACTTTCAAACGGGCATGGCGCCTTTCCAATGGTTGGAATAAAATTAAATTAATCTCAACATTACTCACCGCTGTTTTTTCGAATGAAGAAATTAGTAGTGAAGAAATAGAAAAACTTAAAGAAACAAATGTTTTACAATCAATGCTTGATGAAATGGCCCAAGAACTCCCCACTGTGAAAAAAGTATTAATTGACGAACGTGATCAATATCTAGCCTCTAAGATTTATGAAGCCCCTGGCCAACGGGTAGTTGCAGTTGTAGGAGCAGGCCATGCTCCTGGACTTGTAGCTCATATGGAAAAACTTGAGCAACAAATTATTAGCAGTGATGTTTCAGCCATAACCGCAGTCCCCCCGGCTTCTAAGGCCGGTAAAGTGTTCTCTTGGGCTATTGTAATTGCCCTACTAGGGATCATTGCTCTTGGATTTGTCCGCTCAGGCTGGGATCAAGGTCTTGGAATGTTCTTATACTGGTTTGGCTTAAACGCATCACTAACTGGACTAGCTGCACTTCTTTCGTTAGCACATCCCGTAACAATAATACTTTCAATGCTCGCTGCTCCCGTAACAGCACTTAGCCCCACCTTAGGGGTTGGTATGGTAGCAGGCTTAATCGAAGCTACAATGCGTAAACCACGGGTAAAAGACTTTGAACACGTCTCTGAAGACATCCTAAGTTTTAAGGGTTGGTTTAGAAACCGGATCATTCATGCTCTGCTTATCTTTATGACTACCAGTATCTTTGCTTCAATTGGCACATTCATCGCCTTCCCGCTTTTAATTAGTAAACTTAGTGGCGCAGCCTAATCTTAGTAAG
>JAQVOO010000004.1:0-27074 GCA_028702575.1 Sphaerochaetaceae bacterium | reverse complement strand
CGACTTCCTTCAATTACCGCTGTAAAGGCAATCCCAGCTGGTAAAACACCATCTTTACGCTCACTAATGAAAAAACCCGCTGGATCTTGAACTGGCACTAACCCTTTCTCTGTCATGAGAAAAATACCAATTTCATCGACTGAACCGAACCTATTCTTGACCGCCCGAACAATACGAACACCACTACCAGCTTGTTCAAAGTATAAAACTGTGTCAACAATATGTTCAATTGCTTTAGGTCCAGCAATTTGCCCCTCTTTTGTTATATGGCCAATAAAAAATATAGTGGATCCAACTTGTTTCGCTGCATCAACTAATTCCATAGTACAAGTACGCATCTGACTCACAGAACCAGAGGCAGAGGGTATTTCTTCACTGGCAAGCGTTTGTAATGAATCGATTACTAATACATCTGGCTTTTGGTTATGTATAATTTGTACTAGTGGCTCTAAATGGGTATTATTAAATAACTTTATCCTAGCTAATGGGACCCCAATTCGCTCAGCACGCATTCTCACCTGTCCGGGAGATTCTTCACCTGAAACATACAAAACACTGCGACCTTGAATTGCGCCGAGAAGTTGTAACATAAGCGTAGATTTTCCAATTCCAGGTTCTCCTCCCAGCAAAATCGTGCCACCGCGCATAATTCCGCCACCTAAAACACGATCCAATTCAGAAATTCCAGACGAATAGCGAAAATCAGAATCTATTTCAATCTCTTCTAGTGTATATACTTGTGTTTTGTTAGGATCCCTTACTAAGGCTTTTCTCTCAGCTTTACTTTGGATTTTCACTGTCTCTTCTACAAAGGAATTCCAAGTCTCACAATCAGGGCAGCGGCCGAGCCATTTAGACTCAACCCTACCACATTGAGAACATACATACTGAAGAGAAAGCTTTTTCATACTACTTATTAAAAATCCAATAGTTCGACATCAAAGATTAAATAAGAATTAGGAGGGATCACTCCCGGATATCCTTGCACGCCATAACCCAATTCAGGTGGGATTATCAAAGTTCTTTTCTCTTTTTTGGTCATTGTCACCAGAGCTTCGTTCCAACCTTCGATCACTTGCCCTATGGCAAACTGAGCCGGTTCCCCACGTCGCACAGAACTATCGAAGACGCGTCCATCGAGCAATGTTCCAGTATAGTGAACAGTAACATTAGTGCCAACTTTAGGTTTAGTTGTACCGGTCCCTTTATTTACCACCACATAACGTAATCCTGATCCTGTTTTGACTGCATTTGGCCAACGATTTTCTAACTCTTTTTCAAGTTCTGCTGCTATTTTTTTAGTTAATTCTCGTTCCTTTGTTTGAACCTCTTCAACAACTTTAGCAAAACTTGCTTTGGTTACTGTAAAAGCCTTGGCCTGTTCGCCAACACGCTTAATCTCTATTGATTTGATACTATCACCCTCTACTATCGCATCAACTACTGATTGACCTTCAACAACATGGCCAAAAACACTATGCTTGCCATCTAACCAAGGGGTAGCAACGTGGGTAATAAAAAACTGACTACCGTTAGTCCCCGGACCAGCATTTGCCATAGAGAGAACTCCGGGGCCTGTATGAGTGAGGTCATCGACAAACTCGTCAGGAAAATTATAGCCTGGTCCACCAGTTCCCTTCCCTAGCGGGCACCCTGTTTGGACCATAAAATCTTTAATGACACGGTGAAACTTCAACCCATCATAATAAGGTTTTCCCGGATCTTTTAAATTCAAAACACCTTCGGCTAATCCTACAAAGTTAGCCACCGTCATCGGTGCTTTTTTATATTCAAGAGAGACTTCAATGTCTCCACGATTCGTAATAATTTTGGCATATAAGCCATCCTGCATCTCTTTTTTCATCTATAATCCTTTCTATTATTAAAGTTCTATTGATTCTTCTTGCGTTAAGATGCGGTATAACCGCTCTAAATCTTCCATCGTATGATACGTAATTTCAATCTTTCCTTTTTCTAAAGTTCCCTTAAGCTTAACCTTAGTGCCACAGGCTTCAAGAAATTTTTGTTCTAATACTAATAAGTCAATCGACTTCTCTTTTGATTCATGTTGTTTTTTGGTATGAGCCGCTCGCTTACCTTGATTTAAGTCACTTGCAAGCTTTTCTGCTTTCCTTACCGACAAGCCCTCTTCAAGAAGCTTTCGGTAAAGATATAATCGATCGCCAGGATTGACAACCGAAAGCAAAGCCCGAGCATGTCCAGCAGAAAATTCATCAGCTAAGAGGGAGTCTTGCATCTCTTTCGGTAATTGTAACAACCGAACGGTATTTGCAATAGTTGAACGCTTTTTCCCTACCCGATCGGCTAGTTCTTCTTGTTTGATTTGTGCTTTATCTAACAGGTAGACATAAGCTTTTGCTTCTTCAATTGGATTTAAATTTTCACGCTGTATATTTTCTATTAAAGAAACTTCTAACCGCTGAAAATCGGTGAATTCCTTAACAATGACGGGAATTCGCTCTAATCCAAGCGACAAGGCTGCCCGATATCTTCTTTCTCCAGCAATTATTGCATAGTCATCATCACTAATTTTTTCAACTAATAAAGGTTGTAGAATACCTTGTGTTTTAATCGATTCGGCTAATTCATCTAAAGTTTCTTGATCAAATTGTTTTCTTGGTTGATGTGGATTGGGATGGACCCGATTAATTTCGAGCGAAAGAAGTCGCCCTCCATTCACTTCGGCTATTTCACCATCAGCAAATATTCCATCAAAGGAATAATCATCCATTAATGAACTAATACCTCTTCCGAGACCTCTTTTTTTATTTGAACTAGACACGTGCAGCCACCTCCTCAGCAAGACTTTCGTATCCTAAGGCTCCTGCACTGGTTCTATCATAAAGATTAATAGGCAGTCCGTGGGAAGGAGCTTCAGATAAGCGTACATTTCTTGGTATTTTTGTTTCAAATACTTTATCTGGAAAGTAAGCTGTAACATCATCTACAACATCATTTGCAAGACGCGTTCGCACAGCAAACATGGTAAATACTATGCCTAAAATTTCTAAATGTGGGTTTAATTGCTTTTTTACGTTGGCTATAGTTCGCATAAGCAGGTTTAACCCCTCCATTGCGAAATATTCACATTGCATGGGTATTATCACATATTCAGTCCAGCACATCGCATTTATTGTAACAAGACCTAACGAAGGGGGGCAGTCTACGATAATGTAGTCCCAGTTTTGTTCGATTGGAGCTAATGCATTTTTTAAAAAGAACTCACGAGCTAATTCATTGACCAACTCAACACTTAGTCCAGCTAAATCGATTCCACCTGCGATCACGTGCAAATTTTCGACAGGAGTTTTTTGGTAGGCTTCCTCGGGAGTGCATCTCCCTATAATAACATCGTAACTAGAAGGTAATTTCATATCAGCAGAAACGGCACTTGATAGATTCCCCTGTGAATCAAGGTCAATTAATAAAACACGGCTCCCCATTTGGGCCAAATAGGCTCCTAGGTTTACAGCTGTGGTAGTTTTACCAACACCACCTTTCTGATTAGACAATATTATTTTTTTTGCTACCATACTCTCTACTATACATAAACCTTACCATCCTGTCATCTCCTAGCAAAGGTATTGACCATCATTTGCCCCTACAGTATCCTTAACTTAGCCAATACGAGGAGGCCAATCTTATGATTGATAAAGTAAAAGCCGCTATCGAAAATATTCGACCTGATCTACAAAGTGATGGTGGCGATATTGAGTTTGTCCGCATGGAAGGCAATGATGTCTTCGTGCGCCTAGTTGGAGCTTGCGCAGGATGCCCAATGTCACAAATGACCTTAAAAAATGGTGTCGAAAGATATGTACGCAGCGTTGTAAGCCCCGATATTACTATTATCTCTGAAACATAAACACATGTTTCACGTGAAACAACCAGCCACTCTTTGGGTGGCTGTTTTTTTATCACAAGTAATGTAACAAACTCCCCTCCCCTTTCTTCTTTATGAGAGGGGAGGGGAGTTGTATAATGGCGTATTCTCATACTCTTCTGTTACACGTTCTCATATTGTTTCACGTGAAACAATCAGCCACCCAAAACGGGTGGCTGAACTTCCCAATAAAAATTATATACTATTCTTCAGAGTCGATTACTTCTGTTGCCTCACTATCGATACCCTCATCCGATTCTTCTTCTTTTTCAGCATCAGTTAAGGCTATTGCTACAATAGTATCACCATCCCTTAATTTCGTAATGGAGACCCCTGATGCATATGCTTTCTGAATAGAAATCGTCGAAACGGGAATTCTTATCGACTGACCTTTCGATGTGATACACACGACATCATCATCATCATCTACGGCAAGTGCTCCAACAATAAATCCAGTCTTATCGCGGAAAGTGTAAATCTTCTGCCCCATAGTACCTCTACTATGCGTCCTAAATTCATCAAAATGAATTTGTTTCCCTTGGCCATTTTCAGTAATTATTAAAATACGCTTTCCATCATCGACTTGTAACAACCCAGCGACTTCATCATCACCGACCAGCCTGATGCCACGCACCCCACGAGAAGCTCTACCCATTGAGCGGACATTACTATCTGCGAATCGGAGACCTTTCCCCTTACGAGTAATAATCATACAGTCTTTGTCTTCGGTTATTAATTCACAGTTTACCAACACATCACCTTCATCTAGGATGATGGCAGTGATACCTCGCGTTTTAGCGTTTCTAAATAAGGGCAAATTCACCTTTTTAGCTACACCATCTCTTGTTACCATAAGTAAATAGAGATATTCTTCGAATTCTGGGAAATTAATAATTGAAGTAATTTCTTCACCTTCATTTAATGGAAGGAGCTTCTTAATACTCTCACCCTTTGAAGTCTTTGAACCCACGGGGATTTCATGCACTTTAATCCAGTAGGCTTTACCGAAATTAGTAACAACCATCACATAGTCGTGAGTCGATGCTACAAACAGATGTTCAACAAAATCTTCATCCCGAAGAGTAGCGCCTCGGACCCCTCGACCTCCTCGCCCTTGACTGCGATAATCATCAGCTGGGACCCGTTTAACAAAGCCTTTATTAGAGATAACAACAACTACATCTTCTCGTTTTATAAAATCTTCGATGTTCATTCCACCGAGTTCTTCGAATGTTATTTCAGTTCTTCGTTTATCACCGTATTTAGTTGAAATATCGAGAATTTCATTTTTTACGACTTGCAGAATTTTATATCTTTCAGATAGTATATCCTTATAATATAATATTTTAATATTCAAGTCATCTAACTCTCCAAGAATTTTCCCAGTTTCTAAATGACTTAAACGTCCTAATTTCATATCGATAATAGCTTGGGCTTGAATATCGGAAAGACCAAATCGTGATTTGAGATTTGTGGCAGCTATTGAATTATCATCAGCTTCTTTAATAATTTTGATGACCTCATCGATATTGTCTAAACCTATTTTTAAACCGAGCAGAACATGGGCTCGTTCTTCAGCTTTGCGCAAATCAAATTGCATTCTCCGCTCAAGAACCACCTCGCGATGCTCGACAAAATATTTAATCATATCGCGCAACCCAAGTTGCTCTGGCCTACCATCTACAAGGGCGAGATTATTTACATTGAAATTAGTTTGTAAAGCAGTGTGTAAGAAGAGAAGATTAACAACTACTCGTGCTACGGCACCTCGCTTTAGCTCTATTACAAGACGAATGCCATCGCGATCAGATTCATCGCGTACTTCACTAATTCCTGTTATTTTATCTCTTTTGAGTTCGGCTATGCGCCTAACAAGATCAGATTTATTTACCTGATACGGCAATTCAGTGAAAACGATTTGATCTCGCTCACCTTCACCTTCTTCAATTTCGTAGCGACCACGCAGAACAATCTTACCTCTACCAGTTTCAAAAGCACTTACAATACCACTTCGGCCACAAATGATCCCTCCAGTGGGGAAATCAGGACCCTTCATATGTTCCATAAGTTCAGGTAATTGAATTTCCGGATTATCGATATAGGCTGCCATGGCCGCGCAAATCTCAGTAAGATTATGAGGAGCCATATTAGTGGCCATACCAACGGCAATACCGCTACTACCATTAGCAAGCAAAAACGGAAAAGCTGCCGGCAACACGAGAGGTTCCTGCATTGAATCATCATAGTTTGGTCCAAAATCTACGGTATCCTTTTGGATATCGTTAAGCATTTCTTCACCAATACGACTCATCTTTGCTTCTGTATACCGCATTGCTGCTGGCGGATCCCCATCAATCGAGCCGAAGTTTCCTTGTGGTGCGACCACAGGGTAGCGCAGTGAAAAGTCTTGGGCTAACCGGACCAGCGCATCGTAAACGGAGGCATCACCATGAGGATGGAACTTACCTAGCACATCTCCCACGATTCTAGCCGCTTTTTTGTATGGAGTATTATATTTCAACCCCATTTCAAACATGTCGAATAAAATTCGACGGTGGACTGGTTTCAAACCATCCCGAACATCGGGCAAAGCCCGACTCACAATTACAGACATCGCATAATTGAGATAAGATGATTTCATCTCTTCTTCAATATTTGTCCTTATTATTTTACCAGTTAATTCTTGCATATTCATGTTCCCCAATTATCTTATACATCCAGATTCGAAACATACATTGCATTTTGCTCAATAAAGTTTCTTCTGGGTTCTACATCTTCTCCCATCAACATAGTAAACACTCGGTCGGCTTCAACTGCATCTTCCAAGGTAACTTGTGTCAGATTCCTCGTATCTGGATTCATTGTAGTCTCCCACAACTGATCGGGGTTCATTTCTCCAAGCCCTTTATACCTTTGAATCGGAATTTTGTTTATATCACCGCCTTTCACATACTCAGCTATAATATCTTCACGTGCTTGTTCATCATAAGCATAGAAAGATTTCTTACCTAAGGTGATTTTATATAACGGAGGCATGGCAAAATAGACATATCCCTTTTCTAGCAGAGGGCGCATATAACGGAAAAAGAAAGTCAATAACAAAGTTCTAATATGGGAACCATCAACGTCGGCATCTGCCATTATGATTATTTTATGATAGCGCACTTTCTCTGAATCAAAATGAGCTCCTAAGCCAGCTCCCAAAGAGGCTATGATAGGTTGAAGTTTCTCGTTTCCTAGGACCTTTTCCTCTCGGGCTTTTTCTACATTGAGCATCTTCCCCCATAATGGAAGAATTGCTTGAATTTTGCGATCTCGACCCTGTTTGGCACTACCTCCAGCTGAATCTCCCTCGACAATGAAGATTTCACATTTAGCTGGATCTTTTTCAGAACAATCCGCCAACTTGCCGGGAAGGCCAACACCTTCACTACTCTTGCGAATCCTCATTCGGGCATCCCGTGCTGCAAAACGAGCTTTAGCAGCCATGATCGCTTTTTCTAAAATTCCTTCAATAACCAAAGGGTATTCATCAAAATAGTCGTTAAGTTTTTCATAAACTAAAGAAGCTACAATACCTTGCACTCGTGGATTACCAAGCTTCATTTTAGTTTGCCCTTCAAATTGAGGATCGGGAATCTTAATCGAGACAACTGCAGTAAGACCCTCTTTTAAATCATCTCCAGTTAGAGAATCGTCAAACTTTTTGCTTAATTTAGATTTTTTTAGCTGTTCATTCATTACCCGTGTTAATCCACTACGGAATCCTGCTAGGTGGGTACCACCTTCACGGGTATTAATATTATTTACAAAAGTAAAGAGAACTTCATCATATCGATCATTATATTGTAAGGCAATTTCAACCTTAACATCATCTTTTTGACTATCAAAATAGACTGGATCAACGTGAACAACTTTTTTTGAGGTATTTAAATGGGCAATAAAAGATTTAATTCCACCTTCAAAATGGAAACTTTGTTCGCGTAATGTTTCACCGCGTTGATCTGTTATTGAAATTAACAAACCCTTGTTTAAAAAAGCCAACTCGCGGAACCGTTCAGCAAGCACGCCAAAACTAAACTGATCTGAATCTAAAATAGTCGTATCAGCTTTAAATCGTATAACGGTACCCGTACGGTCGGTTTGACCAATAATTTCTACTGGTTTGGTTGGGACTCCACGTCGGTACTCTTGGTGGTAAATTGAAGGTTCACGATAGACCGTCACCTCTAACCACTCAGACAGGGCATTCACAACCGAAACTCCCACTCCATGCAAGCCCCCTGAAACTTTATAAGAATCATTGTCGAACTTACCTCCGGCGTGTAGTTGAGTCAGAACAACTTCTAGGGAGCTTATGTTTTCACCTGGGTGAAGTTCGGTAGGAATACCACGTCCGTCATCTTCGATGCGAACAATATTCCCCCGTTCAATAGTAATCGAAATAGAGCTACAAAACCCAGCCATGGCCTCATCAATACTATTATCGATAACCTCGTAGACAAGATGATGTAAGCCCTCCAATCCTGTAGATCCTATATACATACCAGGGCGCTTTCTAACTGCTTCTAACCCTTTAAGTACTTGAATATTATTTGCTGTATATGCCTGCGCACCACTATTCGTAAAGATGCGATCATGATGAGCTGAAGTGTCGTTCGGCACTTCCTTAAAACCACTGTCAACCATTTTACTATGTCCTTATAAGATATAAAAATGAGATTAAGATATATGGTATCATTTTTCAGAATCTATGTAAAGGGTATGCCTAGGTTTTTACTCATTTTTATTTCTTTTAATTATAACATATTAACTGGTTTTTACAAGAGTATGAACCCTCCTTCTTCCAAAGGCTTGCCAATCACCAAAGGCTATTATAAGATAGCAGATATGTTGCAAGAAAAGTGGAACTATAATCCGTTTTGGGACGAGGTTGTTTCCCAAATGCAGTCGACGCTCTCAGAGCAAGAATGCATCACATGGCTACACCGCATCTCATATGTAAAATCTGAAGACCAAAAGCTAATATTAGCTGTGCCTTCACTATTTATACGCGATTATGTAGCGACACAATACAAGAATACGATTCAATCGATGTTGCATGAACTTACTGGGGAACCTGTAGCAGTCGATATAATTGTAAAAAAAATAACACCTAGTCCAGAACAAAAGGGTGATGTAAAAACAAATGCAGAATTTACTAAAATAGAAAAACCTGCAGCGCCTTTCCCTAAGGCTCAAAGAAAGCCTCGGGACCCCAATATAAATGAAGGGTACCAATTTGAAAATTTTATAGTTGGAGATAATAGTGCTTTTGCCTACAATGTAAGTATGGCAATCGCTAAAAATCCTGGTGTAAGTTACAACCCCTGTCTTATTTATGGTGGGGTAGGACTTGGAAAGACTCATCTCATTCAATCAATAGGTAATTATATCCAAGATTATACTCCTGAATTACAAATTGTCTATGTAACTGCTGAAATGTTTACCAATGAATTTATTCAAGCTATTGGAGAAGAAAAGACACCTCAGTTTAGAAATAAATACCGAAAAGCAGATGTTTTACTGATTGATGATATCCATTTTCTACAGAGAAAAACATCCACTCAGGAAGAGATGTTTCATGTATTTAATAATCTTTTTGAGGCCAACAAGCAGCTAGTATTTACCTGCGATAGGCCAATTAACGAATTAAGAGATATTGCCGATAGACTAAAAAATCGTTTTACACGCGGTATAAATGTTGACTTACAACCACCTGCATTTGAAACTCGACTAGCCATTTTAAAAAGGAAATGTGAAGGACAAGCCTGCCACATTTCCTCAGAAGTCCTTGAATTTATTGGTAGAAATGTGAATACCAATGTCAGAGATTTAGAAGCTAGTTTAACAAAACTCATCGCCTATAGTAAATTATTAAACAAAGAAATCACCCTCGATATCGCCCAAGAACAGTTAGGAAACTCCTACTCGATGATGAAAGATCAATCGCTTTCTATAGATTCCATTATTCGAGTAGTAGGTGATTATTTTAACGTATCTCCTTATGATATAAAAGGTAAAAAAAGAACTAAGTCAATAGTATTACCCAGACAAATTGCCATGTATATTGTTCGTTCAATTACAGAGTTCTCTACAACAGAAATTGGGTACGAGTTCGGAGGAAGAGATCATACTACGGTAATGTACTCTGTCCAACGGGTTGAGGGAATGATTCAAAGTGATGTTGGAGTGAACAATTCGGTCCAGAATTTGATCCGCCAAGTTCAAAATTTTAAACGAGAATCGCAGTAAAAAAAGTTGGGGAAAAGATGGTAATAGTATGTTACTATATGTGCATAACTTGGTTTGCTTGTGGATAGCTGTGGATAACTTGTGAACGATTTGAGCTTTTTATGCACACGTTATTAAAACTTATAGGATGAATGGAGAAAGACTTATTGCCGTTTTCCACAGTATACACCATACTACTACTACGGCTACTATACTATATAAACTAATAGGAGTAACTAGATGAAGTTCGCCTGCCACAAAAATACGTTACTAAAAGAGATCATTTTGGCCCTAGATTTCACTTCGCAAAGAAACACACTTTCAATTGTCTCAAATGTACTATTGGAGACTCATGAGAATATTTTATATATTATGGCAACTGACCAGAAAGTAGGTTTTAAAACACAAATTCCAGTCGAAACTTTAGAGGCAGGTTCCACAACTGTATTTTGTGATAAGTTTCTAGGTATTCTACGAACCTTACCCGATGAAAATATCATATTCGAAGAAAGTAATGATACATTATTAATTCATCCTGATAGTAATTCTATTAATTTTGAACTTAGAACTATTGCAGCCGAAAAATATCCTACACTTGAAGAAACAGCTAACCAAACTTATTTTACAATTGGTCAAAAAGATTTCTTTTCAATGGTCAGTCAAACAATTTTTGCCATTAGCGATGATGAAACACGCTATTTCATGAATGGAGTCTATTTAGAACACAACAATGATAGTCTCATCATGGTAGCAACCGATGGGAGAAGACTCTCCTACATCAACCGAAAATTTTCCCAAACAATTCCTTCTTTTACGCCTGTTATTATCCCAGCCAAATTTTTAACCTTGCTGAAAAAAGCCGGAACTGATGAGGGTGAAATAGAACTAAGTATTACCGATACGATAATGTACGCCCGTTTTGGACATCAAATTATGTATTCAACTTTAATTAAAGGGCAATTTCCAAACTATCGCCGTGTAATTCCAGCAACCCAATCTTTTACATGTAAAATTTCTGTTGCCGAGATGAATGAAGCTTTAAAACGAGTCTCTCTTCTTGTAGAAAATAAGGCTAAACGAATCTATATGGATATTGAAACAGGTCTTATTACAATCAGTTCTGAAGAGAGTGAGTTTGGACAAGCCAGAGAAAAAATTACTTGTGATTACACTGGAGATAATTACCAATTGGCTATTAATTACACCTACTTAGTTAATCCTTTACGAGTTATTGAAGGTGAATATTTTAATTTGTGTTTTACTGAACCGAATCGTGCAATTACAATAAAACCTGATCCAGAAAGAGATTATTTTCATATAATCATGCCAATGCAGAAAGACTGATGAAATTTCGTTCGCTTGGATTTCATAATTTTAGAAATCTAACCGACTCTCTTATTCCAACTGATACTCACCATGTAGTATTAGTTGGTAATAATGGGCAAGGAAAAACTAATTTTTTAGAAGCACTGTATGTGCTTTGTTATGGATCTTCATTTAGAACACCGCATCTTCGTGATATGTGTACCCATGGAAAAAAGAGTTTTTATCTCTCTGCTGTAGTGGAAACAGATGATGGTTCTAACCAGCAACTTCTTTTTAGATATGCCCAAGGAAAACGAGAGATCCGCATTGATGGAAAAGAGATTAGAGATCGACGTGATTTAATTTATAATATTCCTTGTATCGTATTTTCCCATGATGATATCGAGTTTATTCGAGGCACACCCGAGAGTAGACGCCGTTTTTTTGATCAAACCATGTCGTTATACGATCCTCTCTTCTTTGATGATCTACGCCGTTACCGGGTCGTGTTAAAGCAGAGAAATGCAGCTATCAAAGAACATTATCATACGCTCATTCCTGTCTATGACAAGCAATTGGCCATAGTAGGGATGGCCATCCAAGAACGTCGAAAAATTGCTGTAGAAGAATTCAATTCTATCTTTAATTCTCTCTATAGCGCCGTTGCCCAAACTAATTCTGAAATGCATATTATGTATAAACCTTCATGGGACGATTGTAAGACCGTTGATGATGCGCGTGATAAATTAGCAAAGACTTTAGAGCGTGATAAAAAGTTGCAAACTACTGCAAGTGGAATACATCGTGATCAATTTTTCGTAATGGATGGTAAAGTCAATTTTGCTCAAAGTGGATCAACTGGACAAATGCGCTTGGCGTCCCTTATATTTAGGATTGTACAGATAGATACCTATCGGAAAAAAACTGGGAAAAACCCAATTTTATTAATTGATGATGTATTATTAGAATTGGATGTTACTAAACGGGGACTTTTTCTGGACCAATTGGGAGGGTACAGTCAGGCGTTTTTTACCTTTTTACCTGAGGAACGCTATTTTTCAAAGATTGGCAACAGTGCAGGGTTGACCTATTCGGTTGAAAATGGAGAATTTTTAAGTACATGAAAGAAAAAACAACCCAGGAGATATTAAATCTCTTACTTTCACGTCTAAAAATCGACGAATCCAATCCAATCACAACGGTTTATCATGAATGGATGGAAATTGTTGGTCCAGACATTGCTGTGCATGCAAAAATTTTTGATGTTAGGGGAAAAGTCTTAATTATCGAAGCAGACCATCCAACTTGGGCCTCCATGGTTATGATGCGGAGAAAGCAAATATTAGCTCGCCTGAAAAGGCAATTTCCAGAGTTAGGAATAACTCAAATTCAAGTTCGTTCGCGCTCACAATAAAGGGTGGACAATCTGTCTTGTAAAGATAAAACTAAATTACATGTTTGTTTTGAGAAATGCTTTATTTCAGTTAGATTACTTATGAATCATGGCGAACCATTGACATACAGTTGTCACGAACTATATACTGCCCTTTCGGGAGCATGTTCCCATTATTTAGATAAAATCCGCGTTAAGCGATACATATTTGGAGAATTCCTATGAAAAGAACGTACCAACCAAGTAGAACAAAAAGAAATAGAAGATTCGGTTTCCGTGCACGTATGGCCACTAAGAGTGGTCGGCTTATTTTGGCCCGTCGTAGAGCAAAAGGCAGGAAAAAGTTAAGCGTCTGTGATGAGAAAAAACCTTACTAAATTAGAAATTGTAAGAAAGAAGCCAGAAATTGATGCAATATTCCGTAATGGTACAAAATACTCTTGCTCTTGGATGCGACTGATCGTTGCTCCAAATGAGTGTGAGTATAGCAGAATTATTGTGATTCCAGTACGTCATTATGGTAATTCTGTTCAAAGAAATAGAATAAGGCGGCAAATTAAAGAAATTTGGAGAAAAGAAAAACCAAACCTTCTTTCTGGCTTTGATTTCGCGTTTGTGGTGTATCCAAAAAAGGTTTTTGATCATGAAACTCAAAGAAAGCAGTTATTGCAATTGTTCTCTCAAGCAGGCGTTTATTTAGCCCAATAGTTCCATAACCTTTCTTGATTACACCTCTTCATAATTATTAAATCAGGAGTGGATATGGACAAAAACACCATCCTTGCTATAGTTCTTTCGGTCATTGTTATTTCAGTAGGCTTAACAATTCAGACAACATTTTTTGCTCCGGATCCAGCAACTACTGCTGCAGCGCCTACCAATATAGCAGATACGGACCAAAGTGCATCTAATATTCTTCAGACGGGAGAGGCCCCTGTTTCATATGCACTTTCAGGACAAGCTTGGGACAGTGGACTTCCTGGTTCTTTTGTCCAAACAGGAACCGCAAGCTCTACTCGTCGGTTTACCTACGAAACAGAAGTTTTTATTGTAGAGTTTGATCCAACTGGTGCTGGTATAACTAGTCTGCGCTTAAAAAACCACCTTGATCAAAATGAACCGGTTGAGATGATATTCAACGATGGGTCCTATCCTCCAGCTTTTTCTCTTTATGCCGGAGATGATACATCGAATCCAATTGATGCTGAATTCAATTATGCTATCAAGCAAGATCGGGTTGAGTTTTCTCAAACATTTGGTGTTCTTGGTGCAGATGGAGAGCTCACTGATGAAGAATTTACCCTCATAAAAACCTATCGATTTGGGGCATCAGATTACCTATTTGAAATTTCGGTTGAATTTAAAAACTCTCAAAATAAAGCTATTCCACTAAATTATAATGGTTTTGCCTACACTTTAGCATTTGAGCCACAGTTAGGTCCTGAGTTTCATGAAGCACCCGATAACAAATATACCTATCGCCGATTTTACATTGGACAGGATGGAAAGAAATCAACACCCAAATTGAAAAATGGTGTGTATGAGACAGGTGAATATATTACTTGGGCTGCAATTGCCGGTAAGTATTTTTCTGTAATTGGTATACCTGACGCCACACGCTATAATGTCTCTATTAGTGAACAAAAATCGGACAGTATCCCTTTAGAATCTCGAATCTACTTCTCGCGTCCAGCTTACAAAACAGCAGTTGGAAAAGATGTCTTTAGATTCTACGTTGGACCACAATTAAAACAAAATATGGTCATCTACAACGATGCCAGTCAAAATGGATTTGGCCTTTCAGATCTCCACTTGGAAAAAGCCCTTGATAGTAGTTCTTGGTTGGGCTGGTTGGAAGCAATTCTTAAATGGTTACTCCAATTTTTCTATAGTTTAATTCCAAACTATGGCGTTGCAATTATCTTATTAACAATCCTTATTAAGGTCATTTTACAACCGTTTAGTAAGAAGAGTATGGAATCAACTTCTAAAATGCAGGCCCTTAATCCACAGATGGAAGAGCTTAAAGCTAAATATAAGGATAATCCAACCAAGCTAAATCAAGAGATGAGCGAGTTATATAAACGCGAAAAGATTAACCCGCTTGGTGGGTGTCTGCCGATGTTATTCCAATTTCCTATCTTTATTGCCTTGTATGGGTTATTGAACAAACATTTTGAATTACGAGGAGCGATGTTTATTCCAGGTTGGATTACAGATCTCTCTTTACCCGAATCAATTATTAATTTTGCCCCCCTTTCGCTCCCAGTAATCGGCAGTAATATCCGTTTGCTTCCTATCTTGTACGGGGCCTCTATGATTTTATCGTTTAAGATAAGTCAGGCTGGAAATCAACAAGGTGGGATGAGTGGGAAGTTTATGATGTATGGGATGCCAATCATGTTCTTCTTTATCCTCTATAACGCTCCTTCGGGTTTGCTTTTATACTGGATGGTCATGAACTTTATATCGATTGGACAACAAGTATTTGTTAATAAACGAAGACTTAAGAAAGCCAGTCAGGTACCAGAGGTAACTACCAAACCTCAAACGAAAAAGAAAAAGAAATAACGTCCTTCAGGAGAAAGACATAATGATAAAAGAATTTGAAGGTAAAACAGAACAAGAAGCTATTGCCATAGCAATGGATGCATTACAACTAGACCTAGATGAATTTGATGTAGAAATTCTAGACACAGGAAAAAGAGGGTTATTTAAAAAAAGTAATGTTCGTATTCGGGTCTACTTACATAATGAAAATCAAACAGATTCAGATACTGAAGATGTTAGTAACATTGGCGAGTATGAACAAAATGTTATCGATTTTGTGACCACGTTGTTATCCAAAATGGGATATCCTGGATTTGTTAAAATTAATTTTCAAACAGATAACAAATTAGGTTTGGAAATTGTTTCAGATCATTCTGCCATTATTATTGGGAAGAAAGGGAAGAATCTCGATGCAATCCAACTCATAGTTAATGTGTATGCTGGACAATTGAATTCTGGAGTAAAGGTAATTATTGATAGTGAAAATTATCGCCTGCGTCATGAAGAACAACTGGTAAAATTAGCCATTAGAACTGGAGAACAAGTTAGAAGAAATGGACACTCTAAGTTGTTAGATCCTATGAACCCCTTTGAAAGACGACTGATTCATACAGCATTAAATGATATGGAAGGGGTTAGAACAAAGAGTGAAGGTGAGGGCCTGTTTAAACAAGTCAGAATTTCGATTGATGATGAACTTCCACCATTGCGAAAAGAATAATGTGTTGGAGAATTAACTATGTTAAGAAAAGGCTTGCGATTATTCACAAGTGAATCGGTCAGTGAAGGCCATCCCGACAAAGTCTGTGACCAGATATCTGATGCAATTTTAGATGCATGCTTGGCTCAAGATCCTCAATCTCGTGTTGCCTGTGAAACCTTTGCAACAACCGATACTGTAGTTGTCGGTGGAGAAATTACTACTAAGGCTTCACTCGATATTGATGCTATTGTTCGTGAAGTTGTCAAAGATGTTGGGTATGTCAGTGAAAATAATGGATTTGATTATAAAACATTGCAAGTCCACCAATTTATACAACAGCAATCACCCGATATTGCTTTAGGAGTCGACCCTTCAAGCAGTTCTTCTGGGATGCAAGGAGCTGGAGATCAAGGGATGATGTTTGGCTATGCCTGCAGTGAGACTGTTGAGCTAATGCCGGCCCCCATCATGTTCAGTCATCAATTGTTACAGCAGGCAGCTATGCTACGAAAAGCAAAAGATGTTACATGGCTACGTCCCGATGCCAAAGCCCAGGTTACCGTAATCTACGATCAAGAAGAGCCGGTAGGTATTGATACTATTGTCGTCTCCCATCAACACGATGAACATGTTGAGCGTAATGAGCTCATTGAATACATCAAAAACCAAGTTATCCAGCCGGTGTTAGGCTCTTCGGGGCTCCTCTGTGCAAACACAAAATATTTAATAAACCCTACGGGACGTTTTGTTATTGGTGGTCCGAATGGAGATGCTGGATTAACAGGTCGCAAAATTATTGTTGACACCTATGGAGGCATGAGCCGACATGGTGGAGGTGCGTTCAGTGGCAAAGATCCTTCAAAAGTTGACCGGTCAGCGGCTTATATGGCTCGCTTAGTGGCTAAGAATTTAGTTGGGTGGCAGTTGTGCACCCGTTGTGAAGTCCAATTCTCTTATGCGATAGGGAAGGCCGAGCCCGTGTCGATTTTTGTTGATACGTTTGGTACTGGTGTTCTCGATGATTACGAATTAGAAGCAATTGTACGCAAAGAGTTTGATCTAACGCCAGCAGGAATTATTAGCTGTCTTGATTTGCTGCGCCCTATATATCAAGCTCATATGAATTATGGCCATTTTGGTAAACCAGATCTCTCTTGGGAAGCTATGCTGCCTAAACCAAATTGGATCTAATTTTTCTCTGTTTTAAAAACGAGTGGACACTGAGAGCTTTTTCTTTGGAAAACTGGGCTCCGTGTTGCTGTATTATTTCTCCGGCAAGATATGAAGCTATAAAGCCCGTCTCTTCAATTGATAGTTGGTGACAGAGCCCATAGAGAAACCCTGCTGCATAGATATCACCGGCCCCAGTCGTATCGACTGGGGTTACGGGTCCCTGAACGGGGATTTGATAGAGTTTTTGGTGGTGGGAAATAAAGGATCCGAGCTTTCCATTCTTCACCACTGCGGTTTCGCACAATTTCCCCATCGATTTACAACATTCAAAAGCATCATAATTATTAAAAAGAATACGAGCTTCCTCGTTATTGGCAAAGACAACATTGACGTGATTTGCAATTAAATGGAGAAAATCATCACGATTGCGACCAACAGCAAAAGGGTCAGCGATATCAAATGTAATGCGAGTTTTAGCTTGGTGTGCAATTTCAAGTGCCCGTTCAATTGCAGATTTTTGGGATTGCGTATCCCACATATACCCGGTGAAGTGAAAATAGTCGGCTTCGGCGATACTCTTTTCGATAATATCGCTGGCACTAAAGAAGCGATTTGCCCCTAAGTAAGTATTCATTGTCCGTTCAGAGTCGGGGGTAATAAGGATAATAGAAGAACCAGTTGGTTGCTCAGATACAACTAGTTGATTATGGACCCCTAATTCTTCCACTCTTTTACGGTAGATTGTACCAAATTTATCATCACCCACTTTGCCCGCTAGCGTCGCTTCAATGCCAAGAGAAGCTAAAGTAATGATTGTGTTTGGACAGGAGCCCCCACACGAATATTCAAGCGGTTTTGATTGTATATGTTGCAGTAAAGTACTGCGGCGTTGTTCGTCAATTAAATGCATAGCCCCTTTATGGGTGCCAAGGTTATCTAAATCTTCTTCTGTTACCTGAGCAATAATATCAATTAAAGGATTTCCAATACCATAGACCTTTGGGTGCCCGTTTTTCATAATTCCATAGTACTCGTCTTTATCTTTGGGTTCAACTAGATTGTAAAATGTAGTTTTCCCTTGTACGATAGCGGTATGGAATCTTTTGAGATAACTGGTGGACAGGAGCTTCATGGTAGTATCACAGTCAGTGGCAATAAGAATGCAGCGTTACCCTGTCTAGCGGCTACATTGCTTAGTGATGAACCTATCATTCTCCACAACATTCCTGTAATTCAAGATGTCAACGTGATGTTAGAGTTGCTAAAATTTTTAGGTTCGCAAGTAGAATGGATTGGTAAAAATAGCCTTAAAATATGTACTGGCTCCACGTTAAAAACTACTCAACACCAGTTCCCTCCCCACTTGGTCGACGCTATCAGAGCTTCTTTGTTGTTAGCAGGACCGATGGTAGCCCGCACAGGTGCCATTTCTCTACCTCCTCCGGGGGGTGATGTCATTGGATTTAGACGTCTCGATACCCACTTTTTTGCTTTAGAAGCATTGGGGGGGACTTGTCTCATAACAAAGGAGGGCTTTTTAGAAATCACTACTTCCCAATTAATTGGAACAGCAGTCTTTCTTGATGAAGCTTCGGTCACTGCAACTGAAAATGTAATTATGGCAGCGGTATTAGCCGAGGGAATTACTCGTATTAGTAATGCTGCTAGTGAACCCCATGTTCAGGATCTGTGTAACATGCTAGTTGCTATGGGAGCTGTAATTGAAGGGATTGGTTCTAATCTCCTTACGATTACAGGCGTCAGGACGCTTCAGGGTGCTAGCTTCCAGATTGGACCTGACTATATGGAGGTGGGCTCTTTTATTGGCCTTGTAGGGGCTACAGGAGGGTCTCTGGAGCTTTGTGGGATCGATATAACCCAGCTTCCGATGCTTGCTACCGGATTTGAGCGAATTGGTATTACTTGGGAAGTTACAGGTCCCCAATCACTTTTTGTCCCTGCCCAGCAAAGTCGAATAATCAAGAAGACCATCAATGGTCAAACCCACAAGATCGATGATGCCCCGTGGCCGGGGTTCCCCGCCGATCTTTTAAGTATTATCACCGTTGCTGCAACCCAGATGCATGGATCAATTTTAATCCACGAAAAAATGTACGAATCGAGGATGTTTTTTGTAGATTGGTTAATCCGTATGGGTGCTGACATTATTCTCTGTGATCCACATCGGGCAATTGTAAATGGCCCGATCAAGTTAAAACCAGCTGAAGTGGCAAGCCCAGATGTCCGTGCTGGGATGGCCTTGGTGATAGCTGCGCTCTGTGCTAATGGTGTTTCAACTATTCAAAATATTTATCAAATCGAGCGGGGTTATGAACGGTTAGCTGAAAAACTTTTAAGTCTTGGAGCAAAGATAAAGCGTTTGCCGTAACCATATGTTTTCAAAAGAGTTCCCTCAGTTCTTTAAGACTTTCGCACAACTCATACCACGCTATTACACAAGTTATCCACAACCTTTCTTTAATAACATCGTTTAGCATTGAAGAGCCTTCTTCTCAACCAACTTTTTATAGAATATTATACAGGAACTTAATATGCTGTCAATTTATGTGCCTTAAAAGAGTTAATTGGTTATAAAGGTGTGTTTTTCAATGCAAGACCTATATAAGAATTGTTGGCTTTAATATAGGTCTGAAACCGCTGTACAACAACGCTTCTTCCACAAGTTATCCACAAGATAATTCTATACAATAGGTTGTAACATTTCTGATATATTAATGCCATATATAGGTTACTTCAAAACTGATTCTGTAAGAATTTCCCGATATGATAGGCTTTGAGCGGAGTGTGAAGCAAAAACTGATAGTTGTTCGAGTTCCTTGAATAGCTCTCTTGTATTGCCTGGCCATTGGTATTCCATAATTTTAGCCATTGTAGGTTCATCTGGTCGGCGTTCTTCTCCATGTTCCTTTAAGTAGTGGTCTATGAGTAATGGAATATCTTCTTTGCGTTCACGCAGTGGGGGGATATGTATAACCAATCTATTTAGTCGATTGAGTAGGTCAAAACGTAGTTTTCCTGTATTGCTGAGCTCTTTAAGTGGTTGATTTGATGCTGTAATTAACTTGAAATGGGATGTCTCGACAAAATCACTGCCAATAGGTCTAAACTGTTTTGTTTCCAGCAACCGAAGTAATTTTCCTTGAACCCCTTTTGCTAAATCTTCTATTTCATCAAGAAAAAGAACGCCCCCATCAGCACTTTTTACGACTCCCTTACGAGCTATTTTTGCATCGGTGAAGGCTCCTTTTACATTGCCAAAAATATACGTGTCGGCTAAAGTTTCTGGAATAGATGAACAGTTTACAATAATGTATGGGTCTGCACAGCCTGACGCTTGGCATAGCAGAGAAGCAACTACCTCTTTTCCTGTTCCTGTTTCACCATTGATGTGGACCGAAGAAAATACAGGACCAATCTTTTTTATAATATTTCGAATTTTAACCAAAGCTTTTGATTGACCAATTAATGTCAGTGCGTGCCAATCTGTATTATATTCATCCAAAATACGAGATAATTGAGAATCACATAGGTGTGGAGCAATTGCTGGAACTCCTCCAATATCGACGACTAAGGCAATCAGTTGTTCTATGGAAAAAGGCTTATAAAGAATACCGATGCCACTATCATAAACGAATGGGGATTTAGTGTTGATCCCTTTTTTACTGGTAATTATAATTTTAGGTCCTGGAACCTGCGTTGAAACAATATAATCTAAAATTGGGAGAAGCCCCTGTTCAGAGAATTTTTCATCGATGAGAAGAACGGGATAAGTATCAAGAGCCAGGTTTATCCGTAATTTTTTTATTTGATCAAGTGAGGTTGCTGAATAACAGCCTTTGCGCAATTGGCGGTTAATAGTAGCGCGTAGCCGCACATCTTTAGTTATCAGGAATAATGACACACCCCTCTCCTTCCGTTTAAAAAATCTTTTGATTACTATAGTACAAGAGGATTGGAAAAGGAGGAATGTCTCAAATTTGTGACATGCTGTCAATCAAAATATGGTATGTTTAGCTCTAATATGAGGATTTATCATTTACCAGTTTCCAAGAATTCAATAGCGCGTTTTAGGACACGATCAAATTCAGGATCGGCAATTGGTCGCTCCTCAAAGGGCATAGCATACACATATTCACGCCTTAATAATAACCGATACACATCTTTTTCGAGGGGAGGATCATCACCCACAACAGTCTCCATGAATAGTTGAATATTAGCTTGCGAGAAATCGGGATGAGCCTCTATAAATTCAGTTACAACACCACTATTGATGAATTCCATATATGCATCCATATTTTCATCATCTATTTGGACATCTTCTATTTCAATATCGACAGGGATACCTACTTTATGAATATCCTCGCCAGAAGGAGTCTTGTATTGGCTTATAGTCAGAGTGTAGTAGCCATCACCAAACGGAGAGACAACTTGAATGAGTCCCTTTCCATAGGTGGTTGTTCCAATGAGCGTAGCTCGGTTGTTATCTTTAAGGGCGCCTGAAAGAATTTCTGAACTGGAAGCCGACCCTTTATTAACCAAAACTACTAGCGGGACAGAATCTGGCACAATAGTCTTTGACGAAGAGACGAACGTTTTATTATTGGTGGGATTTTTACTATTTACATGGACAATCGTTTGATCAGACAAAAACATATCCGCGATGCTGAGTGTTGTATCAACAATCCCGCCGGGATTGTCGCGTAAATCGAGGATTATTGCTGAAACTGCATCTTTTTGGAATGTTAATAATTCCTTTTTAACCTGATCCGCAGTAGAATTTGTAAATTGGGTTATTCTGAGATACCCGATATTATTTTCTAACTTATCTTTGGAGACCGTAGGCACTGACACAATCTTACGGATAACAGTGACATCGAATATAGATTGGCCCCGCTTAATAGTGAGAACCACCGGAGTGTTTGGTTCTCCTTTGAGAGCTCTTGAAGCTTGTTCAGCTTCCATGTCATCGACAGGTTGTTCATCAATGTGACTAATTAAATCACCAGAACGAAGCCCAGCAACTTCTGCAGGGGACCCTGGAAATACCGAGGTTATGTTAACCATATAGGTTTCAGGTTTAGTATAATCACGATACTCGAGGTAGTTCTTGGAGATATAGGCTCCAATACCGCCATATGTTCCCGAGGTTTCTTCACTAAAATCAGCAGCATCTTTGGAAAAAACATAAGCTGAATACTCATCTTCCAAGCCACTAAAAAGCCCCTTCGCCATACTTTCATAAACAAGTTTGTGATCAATGTCAAAAAGGAAATCTCGATTTACCAATCGATAGAGTAATTCGAGTTTTTGCATGTTTATTGTTATCTCATCTTGTTGAACAGATTTAGAAGAAACTGGTGTGCTACTGAAAAAATCTGGAATAAAACGCTCATCAATTCCAGTAGCTGCAGTTGCTTGGCTGATGAATACAGATAAGATAATCAGTAATAGAATAGTTCTGAATCTTTTCATACTTGCAGTATACTCTTTTTTCAGAGAATCGGCCACAAATAGTGCGGTTGACCATTGCAAGTTCTCATCGTACACTTTCGTCATGTTACAGTTTGTGGCTTATCCATCATGGATTTCTCCAGTTGTTATTCCAGGGCTCCCCATTCATTGGTACAGCATAATGTACCTTGTTGCCTTTGGTATTACCTTTGTTTTATTCATCCGGCAAAGGAATCAAGGACTTATAACTTGTTCAAATGACGATACTTATACATTGTTTTTATATGCGATCGCAGGTTTAATTCTTGGTGCCCGGTTGTTTTCAACACTCTTTTACAATGGAACTCTCTTCTATTGGAAACGGCCGTGGTTAATCTTCTGGCCATTTTCACAAGGGCAATTTGTGGGACTACCTGGCATGAGTTATCATGGTGGCTTAGTTGGAGCTGTTGTAGGAACCTACCTCTTTTCTCGTAAATATAAGATGCGATTTCTGACCATTGCAGACACTTTAGTTGCCGGTATTCCCTTGGGATATACCTTCGGGCGATTGGGGAATTTTATTAATGGTGAACTGTGGGGACGAGTTTCAACAGTTCCTTGGGCTATGGTTTTTCCCGATGCTCCTTCCTATTCTACGTCATACGCATGGGTGCGCTCTATCGCCGATAAACTTGGGATTGCCTACACTAGTGGCGCGATGATTAATCTTCCCCGCCATCCTAGCCAACTCTACGAGGCTCTCTTTGAAGGGGTTCTCTTATGGTTATTCTTATGGTTCTTGATTAGAAAACGGGATAAGTTTCCAGGCTATACTTTGAGCTGGTATTTTATTGGTTATGGTGTGGTCCGGTTCTTTATTGAATATATGAGGGAACCTGATGCCCATATAGGTTTTATTATCGCCGGAGGAGCTCAAACTGAACCTACGGCCCTGTTTTTATCATTTTTAAACATCTCTTTGGGACAATTATTTTGTTTGGCTATGATTATTGCCGGCGCAGTCATGTTGTGGTTTGGCTATCGTAAGAGGAGGCAAAATGCCTAATATTGAGTTACGTTTGGAGGCCATACGTGCATGTATGCGCTCTAAGCAGATTGATGCATGGATTATTACAGGTACTGATCCCCACGTCAGTGAATATGTGGCTCCTCGCTGGCGTACACGCGAGTGGATTTCGGGATTTACAGGTTCGGCAGGAACTGTGGTTGTAACTTTGGATAAAGCATTGCTGTGGGTTGACTCCCGCTACTTTATTCAAGGTGCACAACAAATCGAAGGCTCTTCATTTGAACTGCAAAAATTAGAAACTCCTGGTGTATTAAACCATGTACAATGGCTCTCTAAACATCTTTCATCAGGTGCGAGAGTTGGCGTAGAGGGGCAAAGCCTGACAATTAGTAGTAATCGAGTCTTATTGGCTGCTTTTGCGCAGAAGAATATTTCGCTCGTCTACACCGCTGATTGGTTTGAAGATGTTTGGACCGATCGTCCCCCTAGACCAGCTGGGGAAGTTACTTCTTTAACAATTGAAGTTGCCGGAACATCTGCTGCTCATAAAATAGAGAAAATTCAAAATATTTGTGCCAGTTACGGGTGTAGTCATACCTTTATCTCCTCCTTGGATGATATTGCTTGGATTCTAAATTTGCGTGGTAGTGATATTGCCTTTAATCCGGTCTTTCTGAGTTACTTGCTCATTGGAAAACAACAAGTTGTTCTCTTTACCGATAGCCAGCGGTTTACTACTGAGCAGAAGGAAGGACTCTCTGAAATCTTAGAAATCAGAGAGTATGAAGAAGTTTTTTCTTATTTGGGAGAAGCTTTCGAGAATTCTTCGGTATTGTATCTCTCTAATGATAAAACTAATGTCCGTATTCAGGAATCGATACCTTCAACGGTGCGTATTATTGATGGCCGTGATATTTCAACCGATCTTAAAGCATGTAAATCTCCCATAGAAATTGAGGGGATGCGACGGGCTCATTTACTCGACGGGATTGCTATGGTTAAATTCTTAGCTACTGTTTCTCGCCAAAAGAGTGTCTACACAGAGCTCACTCTTGCTGAGGAATTAGTGCGATGTAGAAAAGAGCATACAGAATATTTAGGTCCCTCCTTTTCTCCGATAGCTGGGTTTGGGCCGCATGGCGCCTTAGCTCATTATAGTGCAAATGAGAGTTCTTCGGTTGAGTTAGTCGGAAACGGATTGTTGGTACTCGACAGTGGCGGTCAATATGTTACCGGCACTACCGATGTCACCCGAACACTCCTTTTCGGAGAAGCTAGTGCACAAATGAAACAAGATTACACGCTTGTGTTAAAAGGGAATTTAGCTTTAGCTGCTCAAAGGTTTCCGACAGGCACCTGTGGCTACCAATTAGATGTCTTAGCCCGTCAGTTCCTTTGGCAAGCAGGGTGTTCATACGGGCATGGAACTGGCCATGGGGTAGGGTTTCGCCTAAACGTGCATGAAGGACCCCAGAATGTCTCACCGAAGCCCCTGGCGGTTGCTCTAGAAGAGGGGATGGTCATTTCTGATGAACCAGGCATCTATCGTGAAGGGGTGCATGGTGTGAGAATAGAAAATCTTTTGGTAGTACAACCTTTTATAAAGACCGAGTTTGGAGAATTTCTAGCTTTTGATGTATTAACCCTTTGTCCATTTGAGCGAAAACTTATTGATGTTGCCCTTTTAACAGAGAAAGAAAGAAAAATGGTAGATGCCTACCATGGCTGGGTCTACGCTGAACTTCACGATGCATTAAGTGAAGAAGATGCCGCCTGGTTACGCGAAGTGACTTTACCTCTCTAAAATCTCTCAGTATATTTACATTAGGTGTGGCTTTCAGGCTAAGCTCAAGGAGAATTATTATATGGTAGAACCATTGAAAAAACACAATAAAATTGTACGCAAAGGCCCCGTAGTACTTGTTATTATGGATGGAGTCGGTTTTGGTAAATTTAAAGAAGGCGATGCTGTTGCTGAGGCTAAAACAGGAACGCTGCGTACTTTATATAAGAATGTGCCATGGACCCAATTAAAAGCGCATGGTACGGCAGTCGGACTCCCCTCCGATGAAGATATGGGGAATAGTGAGGTGGGGCATAACGCCATTGGTTGTGGCAGAGTCTTCGCCCAAGGGGCTAAGCTCATCAACAACTCCATCGAAAGAGACGAAATTTTTAATGGTGCGATATGGAAGAAATTGGTCGCAAATGTTCTTGAAACGAAAGGAACGCTCCATTTCATAGGTTTGCTCTCAGATGGTAACGTCCATTCTCACATCAATAATCTTAAAAAGATGGTAGTGCAGGCAAAGGCTGAAGGTGTTAAACGTGTCCGAATCCATGCGTTACTCGATGGTCGTGATGTGGGAGAGCTTAGCGCTCTCGACTATTTTGATCCTTTTGAAGAGTTTCTCGCTGACTTACATGATGATACGTTTGATGCTCGCATAGCCAGTGGTGGCGGAAGGATGGTAATAACCATGGACCGTTATAATGCTAACTGGGATATGGTTAAATTAGGTTGGCAGACGCATGTGCTCGGAGAAGGGCGAACGTTTCCTTCAGCACACGAAGCTATTGTTACTCTTCGTAAAGAGACTGGAGCTATTGATCAGGACTTACCTCCATTCGTTATTGCCGATGATGGTAAGCCCATTGGTACCATGCAGGACGGGGATAGTGTAATTTTGTTTAACTTCCGCGGAGATCGTGCTTTGGAAATAACTAAAGCTTTTGAAGCAGAAGAATTGGAAGAGTTTGATCGTAAACGTTATCCGAAAGTCGAGTATGCCGGCATGATGGAGTATGATGGAGACTTGCATGTGCCTAAACAATATTTAGTGAGCCCCCCTTCAATTGACAGAACAATGGCAGAATATCTTGTTGCCAACAAAGTTCGTCAATTTTCCATTAGTGAAACGCAAAAATTTGGCCACGTTACCTATTTTTTTAATGGGAACAGGAGCGGAAAGTTTGATGATAACTTAGAAACATATGTCGAAGTCCCTTCCGATAAAGTACCCTTTGAGCAAAGGCCTTGGATGAAATGTGCCGAAATCACCGATCAAGTCTTAGAAGCGATCAAGAGTGGTGCATATGATTTTATAAAACTGAATTATCCCAACGGAGATATGGTTGGACATACAGGAAATTATCAAGCAGTTCTTTGTGCCATGGAAGGGATGGATCTACAACTGGGACGTTTAAAAAAGGCCATTGAAGAAGTTGGTGGCGTCTTGTTACTCACTGCTGATCATGGCAATGCCGATGATATGTATGAACATGATAA
>JAQVOO010000081.1 GCA_028702575.1 Sphaerochaetaceae bacterium | reverse complement strand
CAATGGCAAAGAAAAAATCTGCAGCAGGGCCGATGGCCTACGACGAGAGTAAAATACAGACTCTAAGCGCTTTAGAGCACATCAGGTTGCGTCCAGGGATGTACATTGGACGACTTGGTGACGGTTCCCATATTGAAGATGGCATCTATATTCTTCTCAAGGAAGTAATCGACAATAGTGTTGATGAATTCATTATGGATTGTGGAGCCCGTATAACTGTCCGGGTCGAGGGTGATGTTGTAAGTGTACGCGACTTTGGGCGTGGTATTCCCCTGGGTAAGGTAATCGATTGTGTTTCAATTATTAATACCGGTGGTAAGTTTAATGATGAGGTTTTCCAGTTTTCGGTTGGCTTAAATGGTGTTGGGACGAAAGCCGTTAATGCGCTCTCTTCTTTCTTTAAAGTAGTCTCCTATCGCGAGGGTGCTTTTTTTGAGGCCATTTTCAATAAAGGGGAGTTTGTCAGTCAGAAAAAAGGAAAAACAAAAGAACCTGATGGAACGTTAATTGAATTTATTCCCGACCATGATCCCGCCATGTTTGGTGACTATAGTTTCCGAGAAGAGTTCATTGAAGAACGCCTTTGGAATTATGCTTATTTGAATACTGGATTATCGATCGATTTTAATCGCAAGATCTTTGCTAGTAAGCACGGTCTACTTGATTTACTCGATAAACAGGTTGGTACGGAAGGACTCTACACGATTATCCACTCTCGTAAAGACCAAATTGAATTTGCCTTTACCCATACCAAGAGTTATGGGGAAAACTACTTCTCTTACGTGAACGGACAGCACACCAGTGATGGAGGAACTCATTTATGGGCTTTTAAGGAAGGCATTCTTAAGGGCATCAATGAGTTTTATAAGAAATCTTATACTGCCCCCGATGTCCGTGATGGATTAACAGGTGCCATCTCCATAAAATTACAAGATCCTGTGTTTGAAAGTCAAACTAAGAATAAACTGGGAAATACGGAAGTTCGAACTTGGATTACTCAAAATGTACGAGAAGCTATTGTCGATTTCCTTATGAAAAACCCAGACGAGGCCGATAAATTATCGGAAAAAATTGCTAATAATGAAAAATTAAGGAAGGAACTGGCTGCTGTAAAAGGAGCTGCTAGAGAGGCAGCCAAGAAGGTTTCGCTCAATATTCCAAAACTGAAAGACTGTAAATATCATCTGCATCAGAACAAAGAGAAGGGTGAGAATTCTATGATATTTCTTACTGAAGGGGATTCGGCCTCAGGCTCCATGGTCAGTGTGCGAGATGTCTATACCCAAGCTATTTTCAGTCTAAGAGGTAAAGTTCTCAATGTGTTTGAAAAAAAACGCACCGATATCTATAAGAATGAAGAGTTATATAATCTTATGATTGCATTAGGATTGGAAAATGGGATTGAAGGATTGCGTTATGGAAAAGTTATAATTGCAACCGATGCCGATACCGATGGATTTCATATTCGCAATCTCTTGATGACCTACTTTTTGACCTACTTTGAAGATCTCGTCTTAGCTGGGCGTTTATTCATCTTAGAGACTCCCTTATTCCGGGTTCGTAATAAACAGGAAACAATCTACTGTTATAATGAAGCTCAAAAAGTCGAAGCCCTTTCTCGTCTTCGGGCGGCAGAAATTACCCGCTTCAAAGGGTTGGGTGAGATTAATCCTAAAGAATTCCGTCAGTTTATTGGAGATGAGATACGTCTTATACCCGTTTCAATATCTACTTCTCGGGAGATGCATCTTACCATGAAATTTTACATGGGTGATAATACTCCCGAACGTCGTGAATTCATCATGGAGAATCTCATTTAATGGCACATGCGCAAACAGTATTTAAACAAAATTTTCTTGAATATGCCTCTTATGTTATTAAAGACCGGGCTATTCCTAACATCACCGATGGACTAAAACCGGTTCAAAGGCGGATTTTACATTCTCTTTTTGAGATGGATGATGGGAAGTTTCATAAAGTGGCCAACGTGGTTGGACATTGCATGAAATATCATCCCCATGGAGATGCTTCAATTGGTGACGCTTTAGTGAATTTAGCAAATATGGAGCTATTTATTGAACGCCAAGGAAATTTTGGCAACATAATGACTGGGGATTCAGCTGCTGCTCCCCGTTATATCGAGTGTCGTATTCTCCCCTTTGCCAAGAAAGTCCTTTACAACCCGGAGTTGACTGAATTTGTCGATTCGTATGATGGAAGAAATAAAGAACCGGTTGTATTTCCTGCGAAATTACCAGTTGTTCTGGTCCAAGGGGCTGAAGGAATTGCCGTTGGCATGTCGACACGGATTTTGCCCCACAACTTACTTGAAGTTATAGATGCCATGGAGGCAGTTCTACAAGGCAAATCATTTGAATTGTTTCCCGATTTTGCTACGGGTGGTTTCATGGATGTTTCTGCTTATGCCGATGGAACTGGCAAGATTTTGGTGCGGGCGAAGCTTAATACAAAAGATCCCAAGCGCATCATTGTTGAAGAATTACCGTATGGTGTGACTACCGAGAAAATGATCAAATCGTTGGAAGATGCAACGAAAAAAGGCAAGTTGAAGATAGCGAGTATCAATGATTTCACTACCGACAAAGTAAATATTGAAATTACATTGGCACGTAATACCTATTCACATGAGGTAGAAGATGCACTCTATGCCTTTACGGCTTGTGAACAATCTATCTCTATTAATCCCTTGGTAATACATGACAACATGCCACGTATTATACCAGTTTCAGAGATGGTTCACTTCCATGCCAAATTTTTAGTAGAAGTCCTGCAAAAAGAGTTGGAATTAGAAAAGGGACATCTATTGGATCGCCTTTATGCCCGTACTTTGGAACGTATCTTTGTGGAAGAGCGTATTTATAAGCGAATTGAACAAAAGAGAACTCAAGAAGAAGTTATTAAGGCTGTTATTTCTGGATTTAAGCCTTTTTCAGAACAATTGTCCCGCCCAGTAGAAATCGATGATGTAGAACGGTTATTAAAAATTCCAATCCGCAGGATTAGTCTTTTTGATATCGAAAAAAATCGAGCTGAGATTGAGGGAATTAATGAACGGGTGGAGCAAATTAATTATCATTTAGCACATCTAGTGGACTATGCCTTGCAATATTTACGTGAAGTTAAAGAGATGGCTCACCTTATTTCTTCTCCTCGACGGACTACAATTGGATCATTTGAGAAAACTGATGTACGAGAAGTAGCCATTCGTGATTTGACTCTAAAGTATGATGCACGTACTGGTTATCTTGGTTATGACCTTAAACAAGGGACCAATCAATGTGTTGTATCTCTGTTTGATAGGATCCTTATTATACAAAAAGATGGTACCTATTTTGTGACGGATGCCCCCGAGAAACTTTTTGTAGGAAAAGGGATGCGTTACTGCGGCCTTGCTGATAAAGAAGAACTTGAGAAAGTCACCTTTACTATTATTTATCAAGAAAAAACACTTAAATATTTATTTATAAAACGGTGTCAGATCACCCAATTTATATTGAACAAAACATATCAATTATTGCCGAAAGGTAATTTCAAACTCTATACTCTTTCAACCCATGACGATGCGCGAATTACGATTGTGTATAAGAAAGGGAAAGGGTATAAAATTTTAGAGGATCGGACCTATTTTTCTCGATTTCTTATCAAGGGAGTGCGAGCAAGTGGTGTCCGCTTAACCACCAAAGAGGCTCAAACTATTCGGCTTAAGCGTGAAGACGACCCTAAAACAGAAGAAGATAATGAACTTTCATTGTTTAAAGGTATTGATCCTTTCGACGATGATGTAGGAGAAGATAACCCTGATGCATGAGTTAGAACCCAGAATTTTATATGAAGATAACCATCTTATAATAATTAATAAACTTCCCGGAGAATTAGTCCAAGGAGATATTACAGGCGATAAGACCCTTGCCGATACCGTAAAAGAGTATTTACAAGTTACCTACCAAAAACCTGGAAATGTCTTTTTAGGAATTCCCCATCGCATTGATCGTCCCACAAGTGGTGTTGTTGTCTATACAAAAACAGAAAAAGCATTAGTGCGCATGCATGCACTTTTTCGATCCGATGATGCCGTTGTAAAAACGTATTGGGCTGCCGTCGATCGTCTTCCAGACGCCGAAGAAGGGTTAGTCGTCCATTATATAACTCGAGATACGAAAAAAAATAAATCGTTTGCGACAAAGGAGCGGCGTAAAAAGAGTCAAGAAGCACGTATGACTTATCGTGGTGTAGCAGCTTCTAAATCTTTTTATTTGTTGGAAATTGGCCTTTTAACTGGGCGTCACCATCAAATTCGAGCCCAGTTAGCAGCTATGGGTAGCCACGTGAAAGGTGATTTAAAGTATGGCGCTAAGCGGTCGAATGAGATGGGAGGGATCCATCTCCATGCTCGAGAAATTTCTTTTATTCACCCAGTCAAGGATGAACGGTTAACGGTAACAGCCTTACCTCCACGAGAAGCTATCTGGGATTATTTTGTTTCGGTGGCGGCCGAAGGGAATCAACCTAGCCGGAGATTGGGAGAGTGAAAATCTTCTTCAAAATAGGCAACTATTCCGATGCGATTACGCCCATCCGCTTTTACGATGAATGGTTTTTCAGCTTGGATGTGGCGGAAGTGGTTTGTCTCTTTCAGACACGGAAACTGGCTGATTTTGTTAAAGTCTAGTTTCCCATCTTTTAGGGTCGGATTAACTGTCAAATAAATAGTTCCTAAGGATGTGATATTCTGAAAGAAGTGGGTTCCCTGACTCGGTTCTACTTGAAATTCAGGAAGGTTAGTTTCAATAATTACCGCTGCTTGGGAGATTTGTGACCAAACGACGGGAATTCCTAACCAAGGATCGCTCGAGCCTAATCTCCCTGCAACAATCAGGATATATTTTGATTGGTTGGCAATAAATTGGGTGTTAATCTTTTCAATTTCTAATACCATTTCAGCAGTTTCGGCTGGATTATATCTTTCGGTTTTTATATAGATAATATCTTTAATGGTGTCACAATAACCATTACCCATGACATGGTGTGACACTATAAATGCTCGTTCTAGCTCCGCTTTTTTTACTTGTAAATCTGCAGATTCAGAGCCAGTAACAATCGGACGAATTTGGAGGAGGCTGAACTCTGGTTTTTTCCAATCTGGGCGGTTCAAGTTTCCAGCGAATTCAATTTCAATCGGGGTGCTCATTACCTTCTCTCCGAATGTAAGTAAATCCTTAATGATGGCCGCTATTGGAAAGCTATTGTATTTTAAGATGCTGTTAAATGTGATGACTTTTTGGCCTTTGGCACTTAATTGATCTACCAAAACTCCTCTGGTAGGATCGAAGGTAGAGGCAATATGACGTAGTGCTTCAGGGTGTTGTTCAGCTTCACTTAAAGGAAGTGCTGCCAGGTTTTCGGGGTTTTCGTCGGGGGTGTAGGGTTTTGTCATATCGAGGCCGTAGAAGAAATTTTGGGAGCTTGATTCCATACCTCCCAGATATTGTAAGTTTCGTTTAGGAAAAGTGGGAGAAAATCGGAAGGCAACGCCGTCATCGACTACTGTCTTGCCAAATCCGAAACATAACATACCAACGCCGTTTTCAGCTTGTTCTGTTCCAACTGGGTAAAAATTAAGTGATCGGGCGACTCCTGCAAAATTAGGATACCAATAATTTCCATGACCACTACCAATGACCTGTTGAATAATGACTGCCATCCGCTCTTCTTCGACCATATGATTGGTTGCCCGCAAATAAGCTTTACTCTTATTGTAATAGACAGAGGCATATACACACGTGATTGCACTAGCTAATGCTTGCAATCGTTCTGCATCGGTCCCAGTATTGGGAAGCATGCAGGTTTCGTAGACCCCAGCGAACGGGTGATAAAGAGAGTCTTCTAACATACTTGATGAGCGAACAGCAATGGGAACTTTAATGGTCTTAATTATTCTTTCTAAGTCGAGCATTAATTCTTCGGGAAGTGGTTTAGAGAGGAATATTTTACGCAATGTTTCATCGGGTAATGAAGCGTTTGCGATATCGTACAAATCATTTTCTTCCATAAATTGTGAGAACAGATCGGTCGCGATGACTACTGTTCGTGGTATAGAGAGATACATTGAGGGATATTTTTCAATAATATCACTTCGGCGTAATTGGGAATCAATAAATGCGAGTCCGCGCCCTTTTCCTCCTAAAGATCCTGAGCCAATACGGCTAAAAAATGATAGTTCGTCATAATTATCACGATTGAATTGGGCAATAACACCTTTGCCTCGTGCAGAGCGAAAATCTTTGATTATGGTTATTAGTTGGTTTCGTAATTCTTCGGGATCTTGATAATCTTTGACAGAGTAAGGTCTAAAGAGATTAGCAAGAACATAAAGACTCCTAGCTTTGAGCCACCGTGAGAAATCATTGCGGTTGGCATGATTAATAAAGGATTCTATAGGGATTTCAGGCAATGTATGTTGCAATTCTCGCAAGTTTTCTGCCCGTGTGATTTCTACTCCAGTTTCGGGATGTTTGAAAACAAATGGACCAAATCCATAATTTTCAAAAAGGTATTGTTTTAAGTCGTTAAGTAACGAAGAGCTTAGTTTCCAAATGAATGAAGCTGAAACTTCTTTAGCTTGTTCTGCATATTCTGCTTTGGTTGATTGGAGCAAGAGAGGGAGATTAGGTTGTTGAGAACGAATAAAGTGGCACAGTTTTAGGCCTGCTTCACTGTCACCAACGCCTTCACGTTCAAAGTTGATGTCGGTTATGATGCCCAAGACGTGTTCTTTGAAAGTTGAGTATAATTCAATAGCTTCTTCGTAGTTTTGGGCAAGTAGGATTTTCGGGCGACCTCGCATGCGCAATCCAGTTGCCCAAGGATTTAATCCTTCGCTCATGCTCATCCGGGTTTGCTGAATAATGGCAGTATAGAGAATTGGCAGGTAGGATGAATAGAATCTGATAGAGTTTTCAACAAGGATGATTACAGGAACTTCGGCGACTGCTTGGGCATCGTGGAGGGCATTCATTTTATCTTCTATGAGTTTGATCATAGCGAGGAATATATTAGGATTTCCTTGCCAATAATAGAGATAATCTACAGCAGCGACATTACGTTTTTTTAATGTGATGCTAACATGGTGTGAGGGAGATGGAGAAAGAGCTACGATTGGCAAATCAGGATATTGGTTCTTAATTGTTTGTGCCAGCTCTACTACGCTAGTTTTACCCAGTTCCAACATCGTTACTACAAGATCAAATTCATTACTTGCTAAAAGTAATGAGAGTTCATCAACTGTCCGTACAAAGGTTATTTTAGGAGGAGTCGTTAATCCTAACTGGGTGTATTCTCGGAACAATTCTTCTTCAACTCGACCATCTTCCTCAATGAGAAATTGGTCATATTCACTACAAATGAGCACGACTTTATAGATGTGGCGAGGCATCAGTTCTCCAAAGGGATCGCTTGTAGTTACTAGTCTAGTCATGATGGGCAATCGTAGCATAGAATACAAATATTACCTAGGTTTGTTCTGGAGTGGCAGGCTCTGTTTTAAGTCACTTCGTTTTCGGATTCTATTTGGGGATTAGTAAATAAATGCTATTTATTGTACAATATACAGTAATATATGTATGAATTCTTTATGAAATCTGCAAAATAAGGGTACGGCAAGGAGTAGCTCCTATTGACACACCTTGGGAATGTTATTACATTTTCGTGTATAGTTGTGTTTCCAATTAATGGTACAATCAAGGGGGATGTATGTATATTTATGAAGAATTTATGGCAAATCTGGAACGCCGTAATCCTGCGGAACCCGAATTCATCCAAGCAGTTGCTGGTGTTATTGAGTCGATAATTGATGTTGTTAATGATAATCCTGCCTACGTAAATGCTAAGATTCTTGAAAGAATTACAGAACCAGATCGTGTTGTTAGTTTTAAAGTAGAATGGGAAAATGATAACGGCGATGTCCAAGTTAACCGAGGTTATCGCGTACAATTTAATAACACTTTAGGTCCTTACAAGGGGGGCTTGCGTTTCCATGCAAGTGTAACCTTGGGTTCCTTCAAATTTCTTGGTTTCGAACAAACCTTTAAGAATAGTTTAACAACGTTACCTTTAGGTGGTGCCAAAGGTGGTTCGGACTTTAGTCCTCGGGGGAAATCTAATAATGAGATTCTCCGTTTCTGTCGTGCTTTTATGAACCAGCTCCAAAAATATATTGGACCTGATACCGATATTCCTGCGGGAGATATTGGTGTTGGTGCACGTGAGATTGGTTATCTTTATGGCCAATACAAGCGAATTAAAGATGAAAATTCTGGTATTCTTACAGGCAAAGGTCCTTTTTGGGGAGGCTCTTTGATTCGACCTGAGGCCACTGGATTTGGTGCGATCTATTTTGCAAATGAGATGGCTAAGATGCGCAACGATAGTCTAAAAGGAAAGCGGATAGCGATATCTGGTTTTGGTAATGTTGCTTGGGGTGTCGCCATGAAAGCGACCCAGCTTGGTGCTAAGGTAGTTACCATTAGTGGTCCCGATGGGTATATCCTCGATGAGGAGGGGGTTGGAACTCCCGAAAAATGGAATTATATGGTGCAACTCCGTATTTCTAATAATGATGTTGTTGCTCCTTATGCAAATAAGTTTGGGGCTAAATTCATCCCTAGGAAGAAGCCTTGGGAGGTTCCAGTCGATATGGCATTCCCCTGTGCCATTCAAAATGAATTGACACTTGAAGATGCCAAGGTATTGGTCAAGAATGGAGTTAAGTACGTATTAGAAACCTCGAATATGGGGTGCACGAACGATGCGGAAAGTTATTTCATTCAACAAAAGATTCCATATGCCCCAGGTAAAGCTGCCAATGCAGGGGGTGTTGCTGTTTCTGGTTTAGAGATGGCTCAAAACGCAATGAAGCTGAGCTGGACTGCTGCTGAAGTTGATGAAAAACTGCAAGAGATTATGCGAAATATTCATAATGCCTGTGTCACTTATGGTAAAGAGGGCGATGCATACTTAAATTATGTGCGAGGGGCCAATATTGCCGGATTTAAGAAGGTGGCTGATGCCATGCTGGAGTTAGGGTATTAACGTTGTACTCTTGTGCAGACAGGGGGCTTTTCCTATAATCGAAATATGAATAAATCCTCTCTTGCTTTGATTGAAAGGCTTACTTTAGTTGCGGGTCCCAGTGGTTTTGAAAAACCTGTGGGAGATATTATAAGAGAACATTTAGCTTCTATAGGTTCGTTTACAACAGATCCTATAGGGAATATTGTTTGTGAGATCCCGGGAACTA
>JAQVOO010000080.1 GCA_028702575.1 Sphaerochaetaceae bacterium | reverse complement strand
CCACAATGATCGTGTGTTCCTGACCATGTATATCGACACTTTTTTGTGGTTTTCCAATCGATGCGGTTGGTTTTATCACCGTACGAAAGATTAACGGTTCTCCATTAGTTATACCGCCATTCATCCCCCCAGCATGATTGCTGAGAAAGCCACTTTTATCCATCTGATCATTATTTTCTGATCCATACATTGAAGCAACTGCAAAACCAGCGCCAAATTCAATTCCCTTAGTCGCTCCAATGGAGAGAATTGCATGGCCTAATAAAGCCTCAACTTTATTAAAGACTGGTTCGCCCAGTCCCACCGGTAATCCGTTAACTATACATTCTATTATACCACCAACACTATCTTGTTCCTCACGAACGCGCTCAATGAGTTGTTCCATCAGTAGAGCAGCTTCAGCATCGACGGTGCTTACTTTGTTTTTTGTTATTTGACTTAAATCACGTTTTTTTGCAACTATAGAACCAATTTGGATGGTGTATGCTTGGAGGGTAACTCCCTTGGAAGCTAATATTTGCATAGCAATGGCTCCAGCGGCTAAACGAGCGGCTGTTTCGCGTCCACTTGATCGGCCTCCACCACGCCAGTCACGGATGCCAAATTTTTGTTGCCAGGTATGATCAGCATGCCCTGGTCGATAGAGCTGAGCGATAGCGTTATAATCAGATGAGCGCTGATTCGTGTTGCGAATTAAAATAGCAACAGGGGCTCCGGTAGTTTTTCCTTCAAATATTCCCGAGAGAATTTCAACCGAATCGCCCTCTTGGCGCTTAGTTCCCAGTGGGTTTCCACCTGGGCGGCGTCGATTCATCTGTTTTTGGAGATGGTCTATATCTATGGTGAAACCACTTTCCAAGCCATCGATAACTACACCTAAAGCTGGGCCGTGTGATTCTCCAAATGTAGAAATTTTTAATGCGGTTCCGAATATGTTTCCTGCCATGATTCCTCTTTGCCTACTACCTCGAAGATTGTTTTTACAAGTATTTTTGCATTCTCTGGTATTGATCGGCAAGGGTACAATTGTAGCACATAATCAGAAAAATGCCTATATAGGGTATCTCGGTGTTCAAAAAGAAGATGGAAAGAGTGGGCAGGATCATCTTTTGAAAGAAAAGGGGGAATTCCATTTTGTAGAATTCTCTCTAATAAAACATCCTTATCAACGGCGAGATAGATAATTTTACCGGTGGTTTTCATTAAGGAGACAAGCCGATCATTATCACATGCTCCTCCCCCTAGAGCAACTACTTGTAGCGCTGTTTTAGGGTGCTTTAGCCATGTTTGGAGGGCTTCTAACTCTAAAGATTTAAATGCTTCACTCCCCGCTGTGCCATAATATTCACGAATTGAGGAGAAAGAGGAGGGGAGAAGCTCTTTGATTTCATCATCTAGGTCGATAAACTCTACCGGCCTACTTTTCTGTAATAGAGTAGTGGCATGTCGGCCGACGCTACTTTTGCCCGAATGCTTAATTCCAGCGAGATAGATGATGATCATGCTCTTCTTCTTCATTTTTCGTCGAATAAGGCAACCCACTTTATGGGGTACCTAGTACCTGCATGTTCTCGTTTTATTCTAATCTCTTTACGTCGTTTGCGACGGGATAGTTTGTAATATTTTTGCAGTTCTATGCGCTCCATATAACGGGCCTCAGTGAGGTTCTTTCTCGTATTGATCAGGTGTTTGTTATCGGGAACCACTAGTTTTAAGGCCGAGCGGAAGGTGATAATCATCAAATACCAAAGCAGTACAATAATAAGAGGAATAATCTCTCTCACACTGCGATTAGGGCTAATTTCGACTTGATAAGAGCCACTAATCACTTCGGTGGCTACCATATAGAGTGGACTGATGCTCAAGTAGAAGAATGCTACCGAAAGTACCAATGGCAAGACCCAAAACCAACCTTGTCGGGAAAGAAGAAAGCGCAATGTGGCCATTGCCGACAAAAAACAGAGGAGAGTTGTACCTATGGCTACCAGTAGCATCAACATAATGCCCATGATACCATGCAGGGCGCATGCTTGACCAGTATATGCGATGACTCATAATTAATCTTACCCAAAGAAAGGGTGCCTCATAATAAAAATGTTACCCGTGTCTGTTTAGTCCCATGAGAGGAGGGCCAGCATGAGTATGCAGGAACGAAAGGTATTAAAAACGCGTTAGGAGGAGGTGTTGATCTGTGGCGTTGCTACCTTGAACCTAGAATTATCGTCTACATTCACATAACTACAGTTACGGTATGATCCCCGCTGTTTTTCCTTAGGTGGATTTCATTTGTTGGCATGATTTCTCCGTCCACCACAACCCGTGTAACACCACTTTGTTGATGCTTGGGATTTTCTACAGTGATGTTGTAGGTCGATTGTTCGTACCGATAAGTGAGATGGAAGGAGTCCCAAGTTTCACTTATCACCGGATCAATTCTCAAGATGTTACCAATTTTTGTAAATCCTAGTATTCCCTCAATCCCGAGACGATAGAGCCAGGAGGCCGATCCGGTATACCAGGACCAACCTCCACGGCGAATGTAGGGCTCCTGACTGTAGATATCGGCAGTGACAACATACGGCTCCACTCGGTAGGTTTCTGCTTTTTCTGCCGTATCTGCTTGGTACACGGGGTTGAGTAAATTGAATAACTGTCCGCTACGATTACCGTCACGCAGTTCGCAGAATGCCAATGCTGTCCAAGTAGCAGCGTGAGTGTACTGTGCCCCGTTTTCGCGAATCCCAGGGAGATACCCTTTGATATATCCGGGGTTCTGCTCTGTTTTATCAAACGGCGGCGTGAAGAGTAGCAAGAGGCGATCTTCAGGTAGCACCAAGTGATCCAAAACGGACTTCATGGCAATCTTTGCCCGTTTCTTGTCACCACCCTGACTGATAACCGCCCAGGATTGAGCAATGGCATCAATCTTCCCCTCGCTGCTTTCATGAGAACCAAGGGGCTTACCGTCATCGTAATAACCCCGTCGATACCATTTTCCATCCCAAGCGTTTTCTTCAACTGCCGTTACATATTTGTCTGCCCACCCTCTAAATTTCTCGGCGGTGGCCGGCTCATCTCGCAAATCGCAAATGTTTGCAAATCGCTTGAGAACATCTATTAGGAACCAGGCCAACCAGACGCTTTCGCCTTTACCTTTTTCTCCGACACGGTTCATGCCATCGTTCCAGTCTCCGCCACCAATCAACGGCAAACCATGCACTCCTTGGGTTGATCCTTTATGGATGGCCCTTAGACAGTGTTCATATAGAGAAAATGTCCGCTCACTGGATTGGTATAAACCATAGCGTTCAGCCTCTCTTTCAGCTAAGAGATCGCCCTGAAGGAAGGGAATCTTTTCATCTAGAATATCAGAATCGCCGGTAACGATGATGTATTGGGAAGTTACATAGGGCAACCATAACAGATCGTCGCTGAAACGAGTGCGTACCCCTCGACCGGTAGGCGGATGCCACCAATGTAGCACATCACCCTCTTCAAATTGATGGGCCGCTGCCCGTAGTATCTGCTGGCGTGCAATTTTTGGCTTAATAGAAAGGAGAGCCAACACATCCTGCAGCTGGTCGCGGGCACCATACGCACCGCTGGATTGATAAAATGCTGTTCGCCCCCAGATGCGACAGGAGAGGGATTGATACAGACTCCAGCGGTTGAGCATGAGGTTCATAGCCTTATCGGGCGTCTCTACCTCGATAGTGTTCAGCAATGCATCCCAGTGGGCATGAGTCTCTTTTAAAGCACGTTCTACAGATCCCTTCTGGCGGTACTTTTTAATGAGATCAATGGCATGGCTGCGCTCGTTACCTTGTCCTAGGATGAAGTAAATTTCTTCACTCGATTCAAGAGGTAGATCAATATAGAGTTGCAACACTGCGCACGGATCATCACCCGCTGAAACCCGTTTTTCAAGACCAAGACGTTCTAGTGCAAGCGGTGCCATAAGTGTCCCGGCTCTACCGAGAAATTCAGTTCGATCAGCCGTCATGCCATGAATTGCTTTATTAGCACTTAAGAATGCGGTTCTTTGGTGAAATTCACTGTTATAAGGATTGGTTGCCAATAAACTTTCCGTCTCAAAGTCGTATTCCGGAATAATAAAAGCGCTATGTTTTGCTCTTGTTGTACCCAATACCCACTCGACGTACTGTGTCGCCGTTAAGCGACGATTACGATCTGAAAGGTTTGTCAGGTGCAAACGGATAATCTTGACTGGATCCGAGGGGGAAGCATAGAGGGTTAAGCTGTGCTGGATACCATGTGATTGGTGTTCAAAAATTGTGTAGCCAGCTCCATGGCGAACACGATAGGGTTGCTCAGCGTTAGCAGGTTGTGGTGTTGGTGACCAAACTTCACCAGTCTCTTCATCTCTCAGGTAGAGCACTTCGCCAGTGGGATCGCAGACCGGGTCGTTAGACCACGGTGTCAGTCGGTTTTCACCGCTATTTACAGCCCAGGTGGTCTGGCTACCTGTTTCAGTCACCATAAAGCCAAAATCGGGATAACCAATTACATTTACCCAAGGGACCGGTGTTTCTTTACCCGATTCAAGCACTATATGATATTCAGTTCCATCTGGTGAGAAACCACCGTATCCGTTGTAAAAAAGTAAATCATCCACATTAGGCAATGCGCTGGACTGCTGTATCCCAGGTGCGAGTGATGGGGTAAATCTAGGTAGCCTATGAACATCTACGGAGTAATCGGGAAGCTGTTGGGCCAGTGATCCTTTGTCCCCCACTACAACAACCCGTGCAGCACTTTGCAAGAGAATGGCTTCCTCGCCTTTCATTTGATCATTAAAAAGGACATAGATTCCACCACGAAGATTCAGGAAATCATCACTCTTAGTTTTGTGAATCAAGCGATGGATTCGTCCATTCAATTCGGCGCCGTAATCAGTAGGCTGCCTATTGAGGACGACAAGATCAATTTTGAATCCGCGACTCCGCAAGTATTTGAACACCAACAAGGCATCACGAACGATATCGAGGTGCTTGTCATCATCCAAACTCACCAACAAGATAGGAAAATCACCCGATATGCCGAAACGCCACAACGCGGACTGTCCAAGTCGGTTGGCAGATAGTATCTCGGCTTCTGCACGGGTATCCTTATAGGGGTAGAGGAGTGCTGAAAGAGTTTTTAGGGTATCCTTCAGCATGTCATGATCAACTCCTTCTCGGTCGAGATGGGCTTGGCTACTAATATCCCCCTGGTGGAACGTACGTTCAATCACCGACCAGCTGTAAAACTTCTCGGCCTGGGCAAGCAACTCTGTGCGGCTTTCCCCGACAAAAGTAACAAAAGCGAGCTGGGTATCTTCATGGGGCGCAAGGGTAATGTTACACCCTAAGGCGAAAATGGGGTCGAGAGTTGCACCACTGGAACCACTTAAGTATTCTTCAGACAATAACGCTTGTGGATTGCGACTTCCATGGCCACGGCCAATAAAGGCCCTTCGATCAGCCTCGTGCTGCACTTCAAGCTCACCATTATTTTGAAGCAACATATGCCCCATCAATAAAGGGGGCTCTTCGCTGAAACGGGGCCGACGGGAAAAGATCTGCAACCCTAACGTTTGTACGTATTCACTTTCTATAAACAGTTTGTTGAACGCTGGATGCTGACCGTCATCGGCATGGGTGGAAAGAGACACTTCGCCATAAGAGCTTATCTGTAAGTGGCGAGAGCGCTCGCTGTCATTCTGTAGATGGATTCTACGAATTTCTACAGGATCGTCCGGAGAGACGGTAACTTCCATAACCGAAACCAACTGGTCTACAACGCGCCGGTAAGACACCATGTGGGCATGGAACATAACCTGGATTTCTTCGGCTTTCGCCGGAAAAGGCTGCGCGGCTGCCGACCATAACCCACTGTCATTATTCAATTCCTGGATATAGATCCAGCTTCCCCAGTTATCCAAGACAGGATCGGGTTGCCAACGATTTATATCTTTGTCACGCCAACTCATATAACCGGCGCCCATATTGGAAATAAGCACACGAAAACTGCCGTTGGAGAGTAGATGTACCTGTGGAATAGTAGTAGCAACAGGAACGTTCCACGGATTGATACCGGATAGTTTTTTTTCTGGATCAGAAAAACTCTGAATTTCGTCTTTATCAATATCTTCGAGGGCGCTGACCGGTGGAACCTGTTCCTGGAGCAGCAATTCAACGCTCTGGATACGGGGATCACGATGCATCCGGTCTACCATGATGTCATGATGTAGGTAATTGGCAAGCGCCATAAAGAGCATGCCTTGGTGATGAGCCATATATTCTTTAACAATCACTGCCTCTTGATTGACCATCAAACGACTTTTAGTAAAATCAAGGGACTCATACAGTCCATAAGAACCGAGCATGTCGAGGTTTATCAGAGAACGTAGATTGCTGACAACAGCTCGTGGATTGATGCCAATTGCGATCAGCGAGGCATAAGGGGCAATGACGAGGTCGTTTGATAATCCTCGCTTAAATCCCAATCCAGGCACGCCAAAAGCATGATATTGGTAAGTGTGGCCCGCATCAAAACGATAATAACCTGATTCTGAAATACCCCAGGGAACTCCCTTGGCTTTGGCATAGGCAATTTGATGTTGAACGGCTCCTTTGCTACTATCTGCTAACAATGTACCAGAGTACGAACGCAAAAAGAGTGACGGGAGCAAATACTCGAACATGGTTCCACTCCAAGAAAGCAAGGTGTTGATATTTTCAACTCGCGTCACCGGCCGCCCGAGATAAATCCAATGAGATGCGGGAACTTCCCGTTTAGCAATGGCAATAATGGAAGCTATGCGGGCTTCAGATGCTAAAAGGTCATAATAGTTGTTATCCAACAGACCGGTATCACGATTAAAACCGATATGAAAAACCCGTTTCTGCTGGCTGTACAGAAATCCAAAATCCATCTCTTTTACAAATCTGTCGGCTATCTCTGATATTTTACGATATTGGTTGAGAATCTCCCTAGCATTCTTCTGTGAATCCAAGACTGCATGTTCCAGCCGATTGAGCCAACTCTCCGGTGAGTTTTCCAAATCGGTTTGATTACCACCATTTTTTGTTTGCTGCGACAGTCGAAATTCGTTCTTGAAAGCACGGATTAAGGCAATAGATTGCTCCGTAATTGCTTGATGATCTTTTAATGCGAAGCTACTGGGCAAACTTTGCATCAATTCGGCCATTAGAGCCTCAAATTCAGTTGATTGGAGTTGCGACGGTATTTCTCTGAGTAAGGACATCCAAGGCAGAAGTTCTGCAATACCATGATAGATGGTTTGTTGGTGTTGATGGATCTGTGAGTTAATAATTCCGAGTTCCGTGAGTGTCACTTCGTCAAATGCTTTTCGAGAAACTTCAATTAAACGTAACAACTGGAGGGAGATTTCCTGCCGAAACTTTTCTTCAAGCTGTATAAAAATCGCATACCATTGATCGGGTTTTGACCTCACAGCATTTATCTCTGTCTCTATATCGGAAATCTGTGTGTTGATTATTTTGATTTTTTCGCGGATTTCGACACTACGGATTGAGGAAAGAACAGCGACTAGGTTTGTAAGTAAGTCAAGATACCCTTGGGCGAGCTCCCAACGGAAAAAAGGTTCATCTGGCAAGTTTTGACAGGCCTGGGAAGTGACAATAAGGCATGCAGCGAGGTTGCCACTATCCACAGTCGATACGTAGTGGGGAGGTAAAGCTTCTCGGGTGAGTGTGTTATACCAGTTGAAAAAATGCCCGCGATAACGTTCCATTTGGGTCATACTTTCGATAGTCATGGTAAGGCGGGTCGTCAATCCTAGGTGGCCAAGGTAGCCAAAATCATAGGCAGCGAGGGCGGAAGTCAAAAACAGTCCAATATTAGTAGGCGAGGTGCGGTGAGCAATCCTAGCATCTGGAATTTCTTGAAAATGATCTGGCGGTAACCAGTTATCATCTGGGCCGACAAAACGCTCAAAGAACCCCCATGTGCGGCGAGAGAGCTGCCGCAATAAGACAATTTCGTCTTTGCTTAGCGGTTCGCTATCCTCAACAATAGGACGGTTAATAAGGTAGACAATGAGGGGTGCAAGTAACCACAATAAAAGAATCCCGCCGGCTGCAAATAATGACGCGGGAACACTAGCGGTAGTCAAAAAAGAAATTAGGGGCACAGCAATCGTCAGAACCAAGGCAGCCAATGCTGAAATAAGCATTTTTTGCCAGGTAATATTACTGCTTTTATGAATATTAAACCGGCGAGCCGTTTGCTCGGCAGTGGTCCATTGCAATAAGTTTTTTCGGCTGATTGCAAGTCGGTAGAGTGTAGTCAAAACTGCATCAAAGGTGATGTAGGCATCATAAAAAAGAAAGGAAACCAACAAGACCCATCGCAAAAATGTACGCCAAATTGGTTTCAAAGCAAGATCGGCCTCTTCCCCCCCCTATAATCTGCACTGCGCTTCGGGTAATACTCGTGAACAAGGGTACACCGAGAGAGAGAACCAGAATCAACGTTAATTGACCGGCGAGGTTCGGTAAGAAAAATAAACCAACGACGAAAATAAACACCAATGCTGGCGATAATAATGAACGTCGTAAATTATCAAATATCTTCCAGAGATCAATGCAGTTAAATCCATGGCTCTTCTTTCTTGGTTTGAACAACCAGGGTACTAGTTGCCAATCTCCACGAACCCAGCGGTGTTTGCGCACCATTTTAGCCATGTAATTGGGGGGATAATTCTCTACCAAGGTAATATCTGTTACTAAACCAGCTCGTCCCATATTACCTTCTAGTAAATCGTGACTGAGTACCGTGTTTTCAGGGATGTAATTATTGATACTTCGTTCAAATGCATCAACATCGTAGATTCCTTTGCCAACATAAAAACCTTCCCCAATAAGATCCATGTATGTATCGGATACAGCCAGCGTGTAAATATCCAACCCGGTATCTCCGGCAAATAAGCGTGTAAACCAGGATTGATTAGTACTTTTCGGGTGAATTTCCATACGAGGCTGCAAGATGGTATAACCCGAGATAACCGTTTCATCTTCTGAGAAAATTGGTCGGTTAAGGGGATGAGCCATCGTACCAACCAGACGCTTGCCAGCTCCTATTGGTAGGATGGTGTCATCATCCAAGGTTATTACGTATTTGATATGATCTAACTGATGTGGATTTTTCTTAAAATCATCGGTCAACGAAATAAAAGAGTGGCGTTGGTCACCGCGTATGAGACGGTTAAACTCATGCAATTTTCCCCGTTTACGTTCCCAACCTATCCATTTTCCTTCGGATGGGTTCCAGAGCCGCTTTCGATGCATAAAGAAAAATCGGTCTGCTTTCAACTCCTCATGGGTTTGATTGGATTGAAAGCCAAGTGGAAGATGGGCGTATTTCTGATTTATTTTTGCTATCTTTGATTGGCCATAGGCTATAAGCTCGCTATCTTTGGCCAT
>JAQVOO010000079.1 GCA_028702575.1 Sphaerochaetaceae bacterium | reverse complement strand
CCGACTAAAGGTAACCACAGAAGGAACCTACTCCACTCAAAGAATGACCACAAAATAGCTGATGGTCAAGCCTTGCATACCCTTAAGAATGCAGAAAATTTCCAAAAACATCTCTGCAGCATCATTTCAACAAAAAAACCTAGAAAAAAGTACTTCCAATATTCTTGGAGCCACAGATTCAACAGCTTTGGCTAAGAATGACCGTGGGTTAGGGAGAACTTTCCACTCTTGAGTAGTAACTAGAATTACCTAGATTTTAACTACCTGTTTAGTCTCAAGAGACTCCTGAATTGCCAACATCACCTTCATAACATAGAGAGAGTGACGCGGTAACGCTTGTGTTACAGGTTCTCCCTTAGCTATCTGTTCAACAAAGTAGCGCAACTCAAGTAAGTATGCATCGGTTTCATCTATCTTTTGAACTTCTGGTTCTGCCCCATTTTTAAAGAGCACTGCTGACCGAACAGCTCCACCTACATTTTCCAGATTAAACCCAGCTATGAAATTGTACTCGTAAGAAGCATCATGTCCTACTAGACGCATAGTCATAGTGAATGGATAATTCTCTGTCATCTCAAAAGCACCTTCTACAGCTGCTCTTTGCCCGTTCTTGAAGGTAATTGTCGATAAAACGTGGTTCCAACATCCATTTCTATCTTTTTCACCGATCGCATAGACCTGATCTACATCACCAAAAAGATGGCACATATAATCAACATCATGGATATGGAGGTCAAATAGTCCTCCACCCGATTTCTTGGGATCACGGTGCCACGTGGACCAGTTTGGATGTTGAGCAAGTCTGCTCATAGTAACCATTTTAATGGTTCCTAGTTCTCCGGCATCAACAAATTCTTTGGCACGAACATACTCAGGCCAGAATCGGATGACTTGGCCAACCATTAAGGTCTTACCAGCTTTTTCAGCAGCCTCTACCATTTTCTCAGCCGATTCATAGGTGAGAGTAAATGGCTTTTCACAAAGGACATGAACATTGTGCTTGAATGCCAAAAGGACATATTTTTCATGAAGAAAAGTAGGAAGGCATACATCGACAATATCGAGTTTTTCTTTGCTGAGCATATCTTCTGCTTTTTCATAAAAGGTACAATTGTTCTCTTTGGCTAGTTTTTTCCCAGCCTCAATATTCAAATCGGCAATTGCCACCAAGTGGGCATCCTTAATCTGAGCATAAGCCGCCGCGTGTTGGGCTCCAATGAACCCTGCTCCCATAATTCCTATTCGTAACATATGTTAAGTCTCCTAATCCAAGTATGAAAAAATACGTGACATCGTAGATGATGTGTTATAAATGATTTGTTCAGAAAAATACCTGTAAGGAGGCATCATTTCTGCATTACAATAACCATCGTATCCGATCTCTTGGAACGCATCCATTACCGCTGGGTAATTGACGTCTCCAGCAAGTAAATCCACAAACGAACCAAACCCACCTGGTTCACGTCGATAATCTTTAAAGTGAACCTTCTTTATACGACTCCCAAGAATTTTAATCCAATGCTCGGGATATCCAGTGAGTAGAACGTTTCCTACATCAAAGTAAGCGCCTACATATTCTGAATTAAACGATTCAATGAACGAGCGAAATTCAAGCGGAGAGAGGAGAAACTTATTCCAAACATTTTCAATACCCATCGCCACTTTGTGTTTTTTCGCGATAGGTTCAAGCATTCCGATTGCCTCTTGAGAACGCTCATACACTTCATCGTATCTGCAGACTTCACTTCCTGGAACAAAATCGACGCCAACATAGCCCGGAACAACTAACACAGTATCAACACCGAGAATAGCCCCTGCATTGATGAGGCGCTTAATTACATCCCGAGCCACCTCACGGTTCTTGGGATTATCACTCGTGAGAGAATTTTCCCAAGGGACCCAAGAAGCTAAACTTGAAATCTCTATGCCAATATCGTCACACATTTGTTTTACAGCCGCGATATCAGAGTCATTGGCATGCAAACCAAGTTCTCCTGTTTCAGCCATACAAAACTCAATGCCATCAAATCCAGCATCCTTTGCCAACTCAGCAGCTTCCCGGAGCGGTGTTTCATCAGGAAATGACCAAAAATTTATTCCTTTTTTCACATAAATCTCCTCTGCAGATTTTTTCTTAGTTACAATCAGCACCTAAAGGACCAGCAAGTTCCCTCATGAAGAAAAGCTTACCAGCCAGTGTTGGCATGAAGCTCGCGGGTACCCACATATCAGGCCCATAGCGAAGTGCAGTCCACAGAGAAACTCCCTGCCATTGCATCCCACGCCCCAAGACACCATCACACCCACCAATTATGGTATCAGATTGTAAAAAGAGCCCTGGTCCTACCGTATTAGCTCGTGCTGGTACTGCTGTATAACGGCTCTTGAAACTTGTGATTGCATTTTGTTCAATGGTGAGGGGGTGTAGCTTCGCGCCAAGGCGGTGCGTTTGCTTCTTCCACTCTTCGACGGAATCAAACTCAGCAGCAAAATGAGGCTCCCAAAACGCTATGTGGAAAACTCTTCCAATACCAAAGACCGTGGTAAGATGCCCCCCTTCCGCTTTAATCTTGGCGATTTTTTTGGCATACGTCGGTAAATTTTCTTTTGTGGCAAAATTTCTTTGTGAAACGGGAACACTCAGGTCTCCTAATGGTCCATAAAAGGCAGCTTCCATTGCATTTTGGAAAGCACCAGGATCGTTAGAATCTAACGTATTGCCTTCTCCATCACTCCACTCGTCCATATTAAATCCATGAACATGATCACAACTCACATTCCAAGCCTTCAGAAAATAAACAACCCATCGGTACATCCCCATAGGGCCTACGGGAAGAATTAAGGCTAGTTGTTTACCTGCATCCCGTGTATTTTTGATTGTTAAAGCTATTTCATGCCCCATCAACATGCCAAAATCTTCGAGCGAATCGCAAGGGATCGGCTCGAAATCTTTATGCCAAAAGTTTTGACGATCAAGAATAGTTGCCGGATCATTTCCTGCACAAGCATCAATACGCGCTAAATCCCAACCTGCCGGATAAAAATTTTCCAACAAGGATCCTTTGATTGTTGATAATAAATTCATTACACACTCCTTCTGCATATTATCTTCAAGGAAGCAATCGCTTCGTAGTCATACGTGGCCAAGTGCTACACTGTCTAAATCCCTCTGCATAAGGGACCCCACACTGTAAACCGCGAAACTTAGAACAAGTACGAACAAAATCGATAAAATCGATTCCATCATGATCGCGCATCCAAGTAATTTGGCTTTCATGACACGCGAGAGCTTCTAATTTCATCTCAATTTCTTCACTGATATCTACATATTCAGTTGGTAAAAAATCGACACCAGCGAGAGTATCCATATAATAAAGGGGAACAACTGCCCCGGCTTTATTGTATTCTGGATACTTTTGCACGACTGAAGCATGAAAACTAGCTCGAAAGGCCATTAATCCAGCTTCAATATGATCACGCATATAATCTTGTTGCGAATGACTAATAATCACTTCCGGTTGCACTTCTCTCATAATGCGAATCATCTCTTTATTTAACACTTCATCCATCGAATTGACACTTAAGTCGGAAATATCGAAGGTAATAGCTTCCGCCCCGATTACTTTAGCGGCTTTTTCTGCTTCCTTGTTACGAATTACTCGTAACTCTTTAGGCGGAATCTCTACGTGTCCGAGATTACCATTAGTAATATGGCATGCTACCACCTTATGGCCTGCTTTTACATAACGTGCTAATGTACCAAAACACGCAATCTCCAAGTCATCAGGGTGACAACCAATTGCCAGGATATTCATATGTTCCTCCTATTAGTGTGATATTATCTACTTCTTATCTACGGTCTTTACGAATATTATCCAAATTACTTAGTATTACAGCGATGACAATGATCGCTCCTGATATAGCCGTTTGTGCATAAGGCCATACTGAAAGAATATTCATAGCATTGTTAATAATTCCCAGGAGCAATACACCAATAAATGCGCCACCGATAGTTCCACGACCACCATCAAAGGTGATACCTCCAATAATTGCCGCAGTAAGAGCTCTTAATTCGTACCCACTTCCAGCAGTAGCAGTAATTGAGTCGAGACGAGAAACAAAGACTATGGAAGCAATTGCACAAATTACTCCACTGATCGAATAGAGAATTATCTTATAACGATCAATGTTAATCCCACTCAAGTATGCGTTTCGTTCATTCCCTCCAATTGCAACTATGCGCCGACCAAATCGAGTATAATTGAGTAAAATAAAAGCAACCGCAACCATCACAATAAGAAATATTAACATAACGGGAAACACGCCAAATATTCGAGTCCGTCCGATAAAATCAAACTTGCGACTGAAATTCATAAACTGGCCACCAGTTATCATAAGGGATGTACCAAAAAATATTTGACTGGTTCCCAATGTTATAATCAAAGGAAGACAACGGCTTTTAGCAATAATCACTCCATTAAGAAACCCACAAACAAGTCCGGTGAGTAAGCCAAGAGTTATTGCTAAGGTAACACTTCCTTCTCCCATAATTACTTTGGATGTAACCACACCTGAAAGAATCATAATATTGCCAATAGAGAGATCAATGCCACCACTAATGAGAAGCAAAGCCATAGCCATAGTAAGAATACCTAAGACAGATATTTGTTGGAATATGGCTACAATATTACGTATATCCACAAATTTCGGGCTAATTATAGTCACCACCACAGTAATTAATAAAATTACTGCAATCATGAGTACCCGTTGGTCTTTGAAGGATATTTTCCCAAAAAAGTTTTTTCTTTTTACTTGTTCCATAACATTACATCCCCAATGCACTTTTAATTATTCTTTCTTCGTTGATTTCATCATGAGGAATTTCTCCGGCAATTTCCCCTTTCCGTACCACAAGAACCCGATCACTCATACTTATAAGTTCAGGCATATCGGAAGAGACCATGATAATAGATTTGCCCTCTTTTGTGAGCATCGACATTAATCGATAAAACTCGGCCTTTGAATTCACATCAATTCCACGTGTTGGTTCATCAAATACATAAAAATCGGATTCGGCAAAAAGCCACTTCCCCAGTACTACTTTCTGTTGGTTCCCGCCACTTAGATTCTGGACTTCTTGAAAGAGACTTGGAGTCTTAATATCCAAGGTCTCTATTAAAGGTTCAACCAACGGCTGGTGCCTTTTAATGTTGAGAAAGAAATTCTTGATCTTCCTTCCCAACCCAACAATCGTCATGTTTTCTAAAATACTTTGTCCTAACATTAAGCCTAATTGTTGCCGATCTTCCGTTATATGGGCAAATCCTGCTTGAATACTATCTTCGGGGCTATGTAACATAAGTGACTTCCCTTTGTATTCAATAATTCCTGCGTAGTAACGATCCGCTCCAGTCAAGGCTCGTACAATCTCTGTACGACCAGAACCAACCATCCCAGCAAGCCCAAGAATTTCCCCAGAACGAACTTCAAAAGAAATTTTAGGGGAATCCTTTGTAAGCTGCAGATCTCGCACACATAACACTATTTCGCCAACTTCGTGTTGTTCTTTTTGATAAAACATATCTACAGAGCGCCCCACCATATCCATGGTAATTACATCTAAATCCATATCTCGGCTTTCATTTTTATATGTATTAACAACGAGTCCGTCTCGAATAACGGTAATGCGGTCTGCTATCTGCACCACCTCTTTAAGAAAGTGAGAGATATAAATAATACTGATACCTTGTTTAGCAATCCGTTGAGTAAGCGCAAGGACCGTGCCTACGTCTTTTACGTTGAACATAGAAGTAGGTTCATCCATCAAGAGAATCTGCGGCTTAAGAACTAAGGCTTTAAGAATCTTCACGTATTGCTGCTCGGAGACTGAAAGGTTTTCAACCTTCCGTCGTACATCAAGTACAATACCAAGTTTCCCAACCTCTTCTTGAGCACTCTTTTCGGTACTTGCCCGATCCAATAAACCAAATCGTGTAGTTTTTTCTAGGCCCACGAACATATTTTCTGCCACACTCATCGATGGTATAAGGTCGTTCTCTTGATAGATGATACTAATTCCTAGCTCTTGAGAGAGCCTTGGAGTCAATGCAGGATAGGAATCGCCATTAATAGTAATTTGCCCACCATCTGGATTGTGAGCACCGCTGAGGACCTTCATGAGGGTTGATTTGCCAGCCCCATTCTCACCAACAAGACAGTGAATCTCCCCCTTATAAAGGTCGAATGTAATGTCTGATAATGCCTGCACCCCTGGAAAAGACTTTGAGATATTTATCATCTCTACCAATGGGGTTTTACTTTCATATGCAAAACTCATATACAATTACCTTGTTCATAAAAGAACATCGAAACTTGATGTTGCCCCGAATTAATCAGGACAACATCGTCAATACAATTAGTTATCGAGTCCACCAATAAATGCAAGTGCCATTTTGGGATCTTCCCAAGTAATAACCTTGTCCATCTCTGCTAATGTCGCAGGAACAACTGGAAGTGGAGTGAATTTAGGTAAGTTGCGGTTTCCCTTAACAACATACTGATAAAGATTCTTAAATGTTTGAACGCCTTGGATTGATACCGGAGCGGTAATATTTGCAGCTTGGATACCATCTACCATCATTTGGAGACCACCTGGAGATCCCCCTGTACTAATTATAGGGATATGTTCCATGCCAGCTTCTATCAGAGCATTGTAACACCCCTTAGCCTGAAGGTCGTTATTAGCAAAAATAACATTAAACTCGGTACCAGTTTGGATGAAATTCTGAGTAACATCCATAGACTTCTCTGTTTGCCAGTCCCCATGTTCAAGTCCAACAATCTTCACATTCGGGAAATCTATTAAAGCACGATCAATACCTTCCTGATAAGTTTCATACACGCCGCCACCCTTGGCTCCTGCGCAAAAGAAAACTTTGGGATCATCGTAAGTGTTATTGATAAATTCAATTGCACCATATCCGATGTCGCCGTACAAGCAAGCTACTGTAGAAACATAATCACCGGCATCTGCTGGTGGTGGGAGATTTTCTACAGTCACGGGAATTCCAGCATCATTTCCCATGCGAATCAGTGTAGCAACTTGGTCAGGGGAAATCGGGAATACCGAAATACCGTCAACCTGCTTCTGAATTAAGTCTTCCATAGCAGCAACAGATCTTTCAAGATCGTTATTAGCATCTAAGATAATAGTGTTTATCCCTGCTAGTTCTCCAGCATATTTAAATGCCTCGGCACTATACATATTCCATTCGTCTTGCATATCAAAAGCTATGTAACCAAATGTATAGCCTTCTTTTTGTTCACTTCTACCAGCTGCTGCCAACGGTAAGGCAATCAGGGCGATGAGAACAATCGTTGCGATGAATGTCATTTTCTTCATACTTTTTCCTCCTCAATAGCCAGTATAGAGCAGTTCTACGAACCCCTACCTACACTTGACTTGTTTAAACAAATCCATTTTTCTTATAGAAGTCATACGCATCCTTCACAGCAGTATCTACCACGGGAAGGTCTTCTGGCTTCTTATCACGCATAGTAAACCCTTCAGTAAACTCAATTTCGGTACTGATTGGACCATCAAAGCCCTGCGAATCCAAGTATTCAAGAGTCTCTTTAAGCTTGAGCCAGCCTTTACCAGGAGCAGGGAAATCCCACACGTCTTTTTCGCCACCTTTATCTTTCAGGTGTACATAAGCAACGTTTTTAGCACATTCTTTGATATCCTCTTCAGGTAATTTCTTACCATAGAACATAACATTGGCTGTATCATAGTTAATTCCGAGATATTTCGAGCCAACCTTATCTACCAGTTTACTCATCAGAGCCCCAGTTGCGTGCTCACCATGAGTCTCAAGCACCAGCTTGATACCTAGTTTTTCACACAATGGTAACACCTTCTTAAGATTCTCTACTAAAAGATCATCTTGTGAGTATTCTTTAGTCGCATTGTGAGCCTCACCTGTTGATGAGATGATGAACTTACACCCTAACTTACCGGCAAGTTCAATATTTGCAGAAAAATCTTCAAGTCGTTTTGCATCCATGAGATCACAGTGACCGCTCAGACCAATTGGCTTAAGGTTATACTTCTTTAACATTTTCTTCACATCTTCCAACTCGGCATCGGTCATATTGGCTTTCACATGTTCAGTCCAACCCGCAACTGCGGTGAGTTCAACATACTTAAACCCAGCTGCAGAAATCCCTTTAAGTGCCTCTTCAAGGGTGAAGCCGTGGTAAGTATTGGTACTTACAGCTACAATATGTTTCATATTTACTCCTCCTAATTTTCACCAGCTTTTTGCTAGTGGGTATTAATCAGCGTTAACAGATGATAACATCTTCCTCTTTCTGTTCAGTGATACGCATAATGTTGTTTATATAGTATTTAGCAGCTCCACGATTTTTACAAATTGGTGGAAGTTCGGTGTAAATAATTTTAACACCGCTTGCTATTATACTTGAACCATAACATGCGATAACTTCCTTTACCATATCGAGAAAGGATTTACCAAATATTTCTATTCCGCCCCCAATCACAAGAATTTCAGGGTCGAAAATACGTAACACATTATTTATGCCAAAACCAATAATTGTTGCAACTTCCCTCATTGCATCAATTATTTCCTGCTCATCAGAAAGAAAAGCCTGAGCAACTTGGTGCAGTGTAGCCTGACTAAGATCTCCCTCACAGATATTAAAAAGGGTACTTTTAGAAGTATCTTTTACCGCGGCTACGGCCCGCTCTACAATTCTTGGGGTGCTAATAAGCCGCTCTAAACAACCTCTATTTCCACATGTACAGAGGGGACCATACATGTCAACCGAAGTGTGTCCAAACTCTCCCGCCATCCCAAAAGAACCACGATAAATCTTACCGCGATAAATAATCCCAGCCCCAACGCCAATATTGACATTAATGTAGACTAAGTTCTGAACCTTTCGATTAAGCACAAACTCTCGTTCTGCGTAGGCATAAAAAGCCGATTCATTCCCGATGACAACAGGTCGTGCGGCAAATATTTTTCTCACATCTACTAAAAATTCTTTTTGGGTTTGTACATCCAGCACTGTAGAAATAATCTTACCACCTTTTACATCTACAATAGCGGGAATCGTGATACAAAGCGCACCAAGTTTGTCGCTATCAAGCCCTTGCGATTTTTCCATAATCAAATTATGTAATGTTTCCACATAGTTTGCATGATTAGTTGTAGGAAAATAGAACCGTTCTAGCTCGTTACACGCCAAATCATAAAGCACATACCGAAACCCATCCCGCTCCCAAGCAATAGTAGGAATTTGTAAACGATCAGGATTTACCTTAAGTAAAATTGCTCTCCGTCCAATTTTGTTGGACTTTTCGACACCGCTTGTAACTATGAGTCCACTTGCAATCATGTCATCAATTAGAGTTGAGACTGTAGTGGGACTTAGTTTGGTTATGGTAGCAAGAGATGCTCTTGATATCTCTTTTTCCGTAAAAATAAGGTCAAAGAGCCTTTTCAGATTGCGCTCTTTTACCATGAGTTGGCTGGGTAAATCAT
>JAQVOO010000078.1 GCA_028702575.1 Sphaerochaetaceae bacterium | reverse complement strand
TTTGGATTCGGTCTTGAAGCAGCGTGGAGTTGTATGGTTGCCGATCTGGTTGTCCGGGGATTGCTCAATTATCGTCGTTACCGTAAAGGCACTTGGATCGATACCTGGCGAGGATAACCCTATTTCCCCATCTCTTGAAAGATCTGGGATAGACGTAATAGCTGCTCAAAGTCTAATTTTTCCGCCCGTTCTGACTCGGCAATACTGGCCAAAGCGAGGGCCTCTAATACCCCCTCTTTTCCATGTCTTGCCCCAGTTTTACCTTGTAGGAGATTATTGCGAACAGTCTTACGTCTTTGGGTAAAGAGGTCGCTAACCACCTCTAAAAACACCGTTCGCTTGGAAACAGGAACCTGTGGATGTCCCCTTTTTGTTAGTCGCACAACCGCTGATTCAACTTGAGGTGCAGGAAAAAAAGCACCTCCCTTAATTGTAAAGAGTTGAGTAACTTCGTAATCCACTTGGGCTAATATAGAGAGTGTTGACCATGCTTTACTGCCGGCATGTGCTCCTAAACGGTCTGCTACCTCTTTTTGGAGAGTAAATACCATCATGGCTGGTAAGCATTGGCTTTCAAGAAAACGGGCGATACAAATTGAGCCAACATTATAGGGGAGATTCCCACAGATAATATCGGGGGTACCCTCTTTTTCGTAAACAGCGGGCCATGTTTTCAGTGCATCTCCTTCAATTAACCTAAATCGCTCTTCTTCAGGAAAGGCCTCTTCACGTAATATTGAGCAAAATCCATGATCAATCTCAAAAGCAGTTACAAAGGCGCCCCCTAGTAAAAGTTCACGAGTAAGAGCCCCCAATCCGGGACCTATTTCCCACAATTTGGCATCTTGTAGGGGCTCCATACTAGCAGCTATTCTCTGGCGAATTGGAGCGGAGATTAAGAAATTCTGACCAAACTTCTTGGACGCAGCAAATCCCCTGCGTTCTAAAAGCTCAATTATTGCTGAGGGGGAATCGTAGGGAAAATCCCATATCATACGCTGTCTGGCTCCTTTTGCGGATTGTCTGCCTAGCATACTGGAGAATTCCGATTCCAGTCAACAGAATTCCAAGTGCCCATAAAAAGGAGTAAAGCGTTCCCAATTGATTATATTGGAGCGTGATATTACTTGCTTGTTGGCATAGCACGATAAAAAGACGACTAAACCAATCGATAATATGAGCGCCAAACAGCAAAGGGAGTAAGAGATAACACAGACCTAAGGTCAAAAGCAGGAGCGCTAGCAGAGCAATCACTGGGGAGACTAAGATCCCTATCGGGTACCAAGCTCCAAACAGTACTATGGCTAAGGGGGCCGAACACAAGGTAGCCACGAGAGTTGTACTGCACAACAAGGCCAGCTTATGGGGTAATATTATGGCAAACTGAGCCGCAACAGGTTCTGCTAAACAAATAATTGCGGTTAAACTGAGATACGAAAGTAATGATCCTATACTAATTATTGTCCAAGGAAAAAAGAGCGATTGCAAGATAAACGTAGCAGTTAACACTTGTTTAAGACTGAGATGTAGTGGTAATTTGAGGATCCCAATCATTATTAACGCCCGCACTAACGAGGGTTTGTAACCCACTAGCATCACATACGTAAAAGCAACCGGAAACGAAAACCAATGAGAACGACGCCTACCAACAACCAGTGTCATGATTTTAGTTACCAGCATGACTAAACAATGAAGATGCATTCCAGAAAGAGCCATAACATGGGCACAGCCACTTTGAATAGCCATTTGACGCAGGGCAGCTCCCTCATATTGGCTTTGCCCTAAGATAAGAGCCTTCAAAAGTAAAATAGATTCTTCGCTCAATAATGCAAATCGTTTTGTTATTATGGCTAAAACTTTAGAGCGGGCTCTTTGTAAAAGGAGAACTCCCCTTCTCTTGGGCCCACTAACACTAAGATGGTCAATAAAAAAAATAACCTCGTTATCATCCATAACACTCATTGACCCATTACAAACTAATTCAGAGCCTTCTAAGATGACCAGCGGTTCTTTATACAAACCGCGCAACACTCCCGAGGCGCTGGCAGTTTCTCCTCTACGATTTTTAGTTTGCCTAAGGGTAAGATCGAGGACCGTATTTCCATTGACGCTACAAGTACTATCGAAGCGCAGATGGCCTTTCACTTCTACAACCTGGTCCATGGGAAACCCTGTTTGTAGAATTTGGTTTCGACATACGATTGCTAGCTGGAGAGAACTCACACAAAGTATACTTATACTTGTTAGCAATAAGAGCTGAGGTAAGTTGGGAAAAAGGAAGATTACACAACATAACGCTCCCCAAAAAAGGACAATTGTCCACAACGGGATCGCTTTAACTAGGTTTAGGCAAACCAACAACCCAATACTAGCCAAGAGAGGAAGGCTTTCAATTAAGAGATGAAAGGAATCTGGCATACACTATAGATGCCCGCAATTCGCTTATTGCTTTGAAATAGCCACCATCAGCGCTAACAAAGGTAGATCAATTTCATTACGCAGGGCCGATTTAACTAAGCGAGCAGCAAGAGCTTCATCACCAACGTCAGTCCTACGGCTACTCATTACCTTCTGGTAGCGCTCAAATAGTCGCCGATTTGTCACTTCGACATGCCGTAAAAGGCGGCTATAGAACTCAGCTTGCCACTCTCCGCGATGCTCTTGGGGTACGGTAAGCTCGGGCAACTGTGCTTTTTTGGTCTTGGCCAACCGATCGGCTAGATCTAAGGTATCGAGAGCGAGGCAAGTATCTAGATAATCTTCATAACTACTGAGCCCCTCAAGAATCTCAAAATCGGCACGAGAAGCATTCTGCTTTAAATCCAACCGCCGCTTCATTGCCATATCGCTTTTCTTGTCACGCCTACCAATAAACACAGCAGTAGCAATGGCTGAACCGGTAGCTAATATTAATTCGTCAATCATGGGAATGGGATCACGAATGGCTAATGAAAAGAAAAAATACACCACTAAAAATACTGCGGCCGAGATGAGAAGTCGGGGGACATAGCGCGCATCTTGAATCCAACGATCAACTCCTCGATCTATTTGCGTATAGATCTTTAATAGCGCATGATCTTTTTCTTGGGTGTGTAAACCTGTTGAAGCATACCACGTCAGGGGTTCATCTTCATTCCATTTTGCAGAAAGTTTCACTTCTTCATATGGAGTTATATGTAATGATTCACTTCTAGTTCTTCGAATAATAAAACAAGTTTGCATGTTTCCGCCTTATAATGCTGATTTAAACTGAGCTATGCGTTCCTGTAGCTTTGCTTGAAACGCCTTTTTACTGACCTCTTTTGCATGGAAAAATAAATAGTATTTTATCTTTGGTTCTGTCCCCGAAGGCCTTATAACCATTTTATCACCCGAGGCAAATGTAAGTATAATCACATCTGAAGGAGGAAGTCCATCAGCCCCTTTTTCTAAAAGATCAATTTTTTGAGTTACCGTGGTAGTGGCAAACGAATCACCTTCGTCCATCTTTCTAAAATTTTTCATGATAGTAGCCATTTTTTGTTGCCCACTACTCCCTTCATAGGCAAAAGAGAGCACTACTTCGGTATAGTATCCATACGTTTGGTAAATCTGATCGAGTCGATCTTGCAAGCACATGCCTTGTGCAGCATAAAAGCTCATCATCTCCACAGCTAAAAGAGCTGTCGAAACAGCATCTTTATCGCGAACGTGCGGCACTCCTAGATATCCAAAACTCTCTTCACAACCAAAAAGAAAGCATTGCTCTTGTGAGTGCTCTAATTGGGCAATTTGTTCAGCAATATATTTAAACCCAGTTAACACATCTATGCAAAGAGCACCCTCTTTTTCGGCAATTTCGCGAACGAGATCGGTGGTTACAAACGACTTCACTACCACGGGTTGCTTACAGGGTCCCTGATGCTGTCGATGCCATCTAGTTAACAAATAATCGGTGAGTAATACAGCTATTTGGTTTCCTGTGAGCAGTTCATACGCTGTTTTTTTGGCATCTGTAGGAATTGCAATTCCTAACCGATCCCCATCGGGATCGGTGCCTAAGACGATATCAGCTTGAACTTCAATGCCCAACTCTATCGCTAGCCGCATAGCTTGGGGATCTTCTGGGTTCGGCATTGAAACTGTAGGGAAATCGCCATCTGGTAATTCTTGTTGTTCGACTACTGCACAAGGGACTTGTAGTTTAGCTAACAACGTCCTTACTGGAATATTTGCAGCTCCATGTAAAGGAGTATAGGCAACAGATACCGCTCGCATCTTATCTTTCAGTGAAGGAGATAAACTCTCGATGACCATATTGTAATATGCCTCATCGACTCCTTTGGGTACCTTACGTAGTAAGCCTTTCTTTTTTGCTTCAGTTTTACTTATAGTGCGAATAGAACCAGGAACAACTGCTGCGACTCGATCTGCTATGCCAATATCATGGGGAGGTGTTACTTGGCCCCCATCTCGCCAATAGACCTTATATCCATTATATTTAGCTGGATTATGGCTAGCAGTTATTACAATGCCACTAGTGGCCTGTAAGTGGCGTAGAGCAAATGATAACATAGGAACAGGGCGCAAAGTATCGTATAAGTAAACAGTCACGCCATTGGCACATAATGTTAAAGCGGCCTGTTCGGCAAATAGATCAGAATAATTGCGAGCATCAAAAGCAATTACTACCACAGGAGCAGGCTCCTGAACTAGTAAGTAATCGGCAAGACCTTGGGTCACCTTGCGCACAACAAACGGGTTTATCCGGTTGGTTCCCCCTCCAATCACACCACGAATCCCGGCTGTACCAAAAGCCAAAGAGGTGTAAAACCGATCATATAATTCATCATCGGCATGTTCATCCAAGGCATCTATTACTTCTTTTCGAAAAAGGGCATTCCCTTCCGATTGAACATAGTCTTGCGCTTTACGGTAGATAAGTACTTTTTCTTGTTCTGTTAAAGCCATGAAAAAACCTCCGTTTCGAGTTGTAAAACCGAGTCATACAAGGGTTTGCAGCCAGCAGTCTCTAAATCAAAACGGCTACGAAACCCCCAAGTTGCTACAGCCACCGGCATATTCGCTGCCTGAGCTGTATAATAATCGATTTCACTATCTCCTACCATTAAAACTTGCTCTAATGGACATTCAGCCTTAGAGGCAAACCAACGGGCAGTTGTGGGATCTGGTTTAAGGGGAGCCGCTGAAGAAGCTCCTTGCACCAAGACAAAGGGGATGGTGGGAAAGAGTTCATCAACAATCACCTGTACCAAATCATCATCCTTGTTAGATAATACCCCGAGTTGCAGTCCTCCCGCAATAGATTTATGGAGTAAAGCCTCCATGCCAGGATAGACAACTGCTTGTTGATAGGGATACTGTTGGTACGTTTCAAGCAACACCTTTAATAAGGTTTCTACTAGTATTTCATCGAAAGTTACATCTGCAGCTGATAATGCATTACAAAGGGCCTTCTTGAGCCCTCTACCGACATATTTTTTACAGGTGGCTCGCGTAATTGGGGGAACCCCTGCGACTGCAAGAGCTGCATTTAAGGCGTAGGTTATATCCCCTATAGTATCGACCAAGGTTCCATCTAAATCATATAGTACAGCACGCAATTGGGTAGGTTTTACCATGGAAAGATTATACCCTATGTTTACATATCATACTACCCGATATATACTCCCCATTATGTATAAACCAACGATTCGAGCATGTTATGTCGGTAATTTTGTAGGAGCTTTAATAAACAACCTCCCTCCACTTCTATTTGTAATTTTAATTCATGACTTTGATCTTTCATTTGAACAAATGGGCCGTTTGGCTTTAATTAATTTTTCAATTCAAATAATGGTAGTCTTAGGTACTAGCCGCCTCGTTGATCGCTATGGCGTGCGTCCCTTCATTACGTTGGGGCACTTGCTCGCATTTCTAGGGCTAGTCTTTTTTGCATTTGCTCCTCGCCTCTTTCCAGGGCATCCTTACATGGGTCTCATGCTGGCAACGGTTGTTTTTTCCTCTGGTGTTGGTTTACTTGAATTATTACTGAGTGCTATTGTCCAATCGGTTCCCTCGGATGCCAAAGCTGCTGCTATGAGTCTGTTACACTCGTTTTATGCGTGGGGTTTAATAGCGGTTGTGCTAGGCACTTCACTTATGTTGGCAATTTTTAAAAGTTCGAACTGGCCAATTATAGTACTTATTTGGTCAATTGTCCCCTTGTGGAACTTTTTCAACTTTATGAAAGTTCCGCTTGCTCCGCCAATTCCCGACACTCATCGAACGGCAACAAAAACTCTCACTACATCGCCCTTTTTCTTGCTTGTAGTTCTGGGCATTGCCTTAGGAGGAGCTGCCGAGATAATAATGTCGCAGTGGACTAGTGCCTATGCGGAAACAACTCTGGGCCTCTCAAAATCGATGGGAGATCTCTTAGGACTCTGTCTTTTTGCTGCACTACTGGGTACCGGACGTATGCTATATGGGAAGTACGGCAAGAAGATAGATCCGTGGCAAGTGATGTTCTGGGGTTCACTCTTTGCAACCCTGTGCTACCTTGTGGCAGCCCTTGCTCCTAACCCCATCATTTCTCTCATAGCCTGTGCTAGTTGTGGTTTAGGAGTTGCACTACTCTGGCCTGGTTCTATAACCAGTGCGGCTAACCATTTCCCCTTGGCAGGAGCCTCCATGTTTGCCATCCTAGCCGCTGGTGGTACTTCCGGAGGAGCTATAGGACCTTGGTTAATTGGACTCATTGCCGATGCGGTACCAGCAAACTTCATCCTCTCTCCACTACGAGTTGGCATGTTAGTTGGTACTCTTTTTCCTTTAGCTATGGTAATTTGTTTATTGGCTTTGCGGGCACTGGATAAGCGCAATCAAGAGGCCAAGGGTGTGGGTATAATGGGATCTGGCTCCGAGTCAATATAATTAGCTAAAAACTGGAGACGGGCAATTGCTCTCAACACTGCAGTGCTGATTAAAGAGGTCTCCTGATTCATATCTAAAGTTGCAAACTGAACTGCAAATTGTTGCATAGTCGGTACAGGATGGATGGCATGAGCAAAATCAAGGCCCCCATATTCCCTTGGTTGATTTGCGTCGGTGCTATATTTACACTTGCGTAGTACCGGTAAACCAACCTTATCGTTAGAAGGACACACACCAAATAAACGGCAAATCATACCTCTAGCGGGATAAACCGTACAATGAAACGGACTAGAAGCGTCATAAAGAGGACAAACACCACAAGAGTCAAGATGGGAAGCTAGGCGCTCGATAAGTGCATGTTCTTTTTTTACAAATAGGATGTAAGCAGCTATGAGAGAGGCTTCTAAATCGGTTATTTCGGGGACAAAGTGTTCACAACATGAGCCACACCCCGTGGGGCAGTGTACGTTAAATTCTTGTTGGAATTGGGTTGTGCGTTCTTCAATCTCGCTATACAAATCTAATACAGTACGCCATTTTTCGGCAATGGAGACTTGAGAAAAATGCTGACATACTTGGTCTAATGATCCCATCTTTAGGGTGCTCCTTGGCAACAGATTGGAATGTAAAATAACTGATAATTTCAGTCAAGTCTCTTTTTAAATTTTTTAGTGTGTAATCTCTTTTTCTTATCGCGCCGTTTATGTACTTTAGTCCCATCACGTTTGACTCGCTTTCGAGTTCTCCGGTCACTGAGCACAAATGCACTACCAAATCCAGCTATTAAGCTTATTCCAATAATGCCATACATCATAAAATGGTTGTTAGCAAAAGGAAGTTCTACATTCATACCATAATAGCCAACGAGGAAAGTGGGAAACATAAAAGCTATCGAAATAACGGTTAAACGGCGCATGATAAAACTGAGATTATTTGAAATAACCGAGGCAAAAGCATCCATCGTACCAGTCAAGATAGAGGCATAGATATTGGCCATTTCAATCGCCTGTTTATTATCGATGATGATGTCTTCAAGGAATTCCCGTTCCTCTTCGTTGTTCATGCGAAAATAGGGTGATTTTTGCAATTTCTCCAAGAGGATCTCGTTGGTAGTTAAACTCGTTGTGAAATAGACCAGGGACTTCTGAATAGAGAGCAACTGGATAAGTTCATCGTTACGAACCGACCTATGCAGTTCCTCTTCAATCAGATTTTTCTGTCTATTTAAATATTTGAGTAAACGGATAAATACCATTGCAGAGCGCCCCATGAGGCTGATTACAAATCCTTCTTGGGTTTGAACTGGATACTGTCGGAACCGATTACGGGCAAAATCCTCAAGAATCACACTATCACTTTGACAGATGGTGATAATAGTATCTCCTTTCATCACTATGCCTAAAGGGACACAATATTGATTGATTCCATGGCTATCGTCAGTGAGAGCAGGTAAACGCACAATAAGGGCAACGTACTCTTCTTCTTTCTCAATTCTTGCTTGTTCATCTAAGTCCATAATATCGGCAAGCAATTCAGCTCCGATACCATAATCTTCTTGTAATGCATCAATATCATCACGAGTAATTTCTCGTGCATCAACCCAAGTATATCCGTTCTTAGTAGTAGTATCACCGGGAATTCGGCTAGCTATCGCATTTCTTATTGTAATCATGGTTCCTCCTCACACTCTCCAGGAACCGTCACCATGACTAAAAGTTATATTAGGTGGTGAAGTCTCGGAGGGTCTTTAATCCGTTTTGCATCAATGGGCGATAGCATAAACTCGTGCCATCGTCTGAAGTAGACATAGCATCCTCCTTTACTCTTATATTGTGCATACCGAAAAATGATACCATATACCACAATTCTGATAAAGAGGATTACCGTAAGTCTGCCAGATATTGTCGTTAATCTATTTTGGTGGTACAACGAAAGAGAAAGGAGTTTGTAATGACAAGAGATGAAGCAATGGCTTTATATAACACCTATAACTCTTCAGATAACTTATTGCGCCATGCGCTGGCTGTGGAGGCCGTAATGCGTCGTTTCGCTGAAGAATTAGGACACGACCCAGAGTATTGGAGAATTGTTGGATTACTCCACGATATCGATTATGAACAATACCCTGACCAACATTGTCAAAAAGCACCAGAATTATTGCGGGCAGCTGGAGTAAGTGAAGATATGATTCACGCCATAGTCTCCCACGGTTGGACTATCTGCAGTGATGTAGAACCAGAGCACCCCATGGAAAAGGTATTGTTTACTATTGATGAGTTGACCGGTCTCATCTCTGCTACAGCCTTAATGCGCCCTTCCAAAAGCTTGATGGATCTTGGAGTAAAATCGGTCAAAAAGAAATGGAAGACAAAAGGTTTTTCGGCTGGGGTAGATCGTGAAATAATCGCCAAAGGTGCCCAGATGCTAGGTATAGATCTGGATCGAGTAATATTATTAACTATCGAAGGGATGCGCACTGTCGCGGCTGAGTTGGACTTAATGTGAGTTAAAGATCTTCCATTTTCTCAAGGCGTTGAATACCCATTTTATTTAAAATAAGACGGTAATGGACAATTTCCTCGCCCTCTTCATTACTCGCTTTTTGGGTAATGACAAGATGGAGGTGGTACACTCTCTCGCTACTTTGTTGTTCTAAATCTCCGTCCGCAGAAGGAACATATAACACATCATTGGGGTCGTCCATCTCTTTTAACCAGTCATCGATACGTATACGGGTGATAACGGTAATAGCATTAATCCACGGTCCAATGGT
>JAQVOO010000077.1 GCA_028702575.1 Sphaerochaetaceae bacterium | reverse complement strand
TACTCGGTGTTGCCAAGCCTTCGAAGATTATGACTGCCGCTGAGAAAAAGGCGACAGCTTATCATGAATCGGGGCACGCTTTACTGCACTACCATTTAAAAAATCTCGATCCATTGCACAAAGTTACCATAATTCCGCATGGTCGAGCCTTGGGATTAACCATTTCGTTGCCCCTAAAAGATGCTTACACTAAGAATAGGAGTTCCCTAGTTGACTGGATAAAAGTTACTATGGGCGGTTATGTTGCTGAAGATTTAGTCTACGGTGAAACAACCACAGGTACCAGTAACGACATTAAACAGGCAACTGAGATAGCTCGACGAATGGTGACTGAGTGGGGGATGAGTGATTTAGGATTTGTCGGGTATGGTAAAGAGGATGAACCTTTGTTCTTAGGTCGCGAAATAACTCAACATAAGGAATTCTCAGATGATACCGCACGTCGTATTGATGCTGAGGTCGTTAAAATTCTGGATGAGGCGATGGTTGAGACTCGTGCTATTTTAACAAAACATCGTGATCAGCTCGATGCGCTGACCGAGGCTTTGGTTGAGCATGAAACTCTCGATGACGCACAAATTCGTGAATTATTGGGATTCGAGCCTGTTGAGCAGACGACATCATTCGTTTGATTAGAGAGATATAAATGGCTAAAGACTCACGTGTTATTAGAAATTTCTGTATTATTGCCCATATAGATCATGGCAAATCGACTCTTGCTGACCGATTTATTGACAAAGCTAAATTGGTTAGCACTCGCGGTCCATTACAACAACAGATGTTGGACAATATGGATATTGAACGTGAGCGGGGCATTACCATCAAAAGTCAAGCAGTCACTATTCCTTATAAGGCTCATGATGGGCAGGTATATGAGTTGAATTTGGTTGATACTCCAGGGCACGTTGACTTTTCATATGAGGTTTCTCGTGCTATAAGTTCATGTGAAGGGGCTCTTTTACTCATTGATGCCGCGCAGGGAGTTGAAGCGCAAACTTTAGCCAATATGTATATGGCGATGGAATTGAATTTGGAAATTATTCCGGTGATTAACAAGATTGATCTTCCTAGTGCTGACATTGAGGCTTGTCTACACCAAATTGATCACGATTTAGGTCTTGATACTGATCTCACAGCGTATGTTTCAGCTAAGACTGGTCAAGGGATTGATGAGTTGTTCGAAACCATTGTGCGCCACATCCCAGCCCCTAAAGGCGATACTAAGGCTCCTCTACGGGCTTTGATTTTCGATAGTCACTACGATGCCTATCGAGGGGTTATTATCCACTTCAGAGTTTTTGATGGGGTGATCAAAGAGGGACAAGAGATTACTTTTTTCTCGACTGATGCTGAACATATTGTGGAGGAAGTGGGAATTTTTCAAATGGGCTTGGTTCGTACGCAGCACCTTAACGCTGGTGATGTCGGTTACCTTATTGCTGGAATTAAAACTATTAGCGATATTAGAGTCGGTGATACCATTACCGATACTCAGCGCCCTTGTAAGAGTCCACTGCCAGGGTTTAAAGAGGTTAAACCGGTGGTCTTTTCATCAATTTACCCAGTAGACAGTAATGATTATGAAGAGTTGCAAGAAGCAATTGACCGGTTGAAATTAAATGATGCTTCTTTGATTTATGAAAAAGATTCTTCGGCTGCCCTCGGTTTTGGCTTTCGGTGTGGGTTTCTGGGGATGCTCCATTTAGAGGTGGTACAGGAGCGCATTGAGCGCGAATTTGGCCTCTCAATTGTTTTTACCAGCCCTTCGGTCCGTTATAAGGTGTACATGAAGGATGGGGAGATTTTAGAGATAGATAATCCTCTTTCGTATCCCGATCCCATGCATGTTGACTATGCTGAAGAGCCCTATATTCAAGCTGAAATTATTACTCCTGCAACCTATGTTGGCAATATTATTAATCTTTGTATTGAAAAACGGGGTGTCCAGACGGCTATGAATTATCTTGATGCCAAGCGCGTTGAGCTTATTTATGAAATGCCGCTAGCCGAGGTGCTCTTTGAGTTCTACGATCGTCTAAAATCGGTTTCCCGAGGCTATGCTAGTTTTGATTACCATGTTATTGGGTATCAAACAACAGATTTGGTGCGTCTCGATATTCTCGTTAACAGTGAGCCGGTAGATGCGCTCAGTCAATTAGTGTTCAAAGATAATGCTCCGTTACGAGCACGGCAGGTTTGTCAGAGTTTAAAAAATGAAATTCCACGCCAGATGTTCAAGATTGCTTTACAAGGGGCCGTTGGCGGCACCATTATTGCCCGTGAGACAATTAATGCTTTCCGCAAGGATGTTACAGCGAAGTGTTATGGTGGTGATATCAGCCGTAAGCGTAAGTTACTCGAGAAGCAAAAAGAGGGTAAGAAGCGGATGAAGATGGTAGGGAATGTTGAGATTCCCCAACAGGCTTTCTTAGCTGTGTTAAAAACTACCGATTCAAAAAACTAATCAGAGCTTCCATACTTTAGAAATTAACTCATAACGGTTATATGCGTATATGAGAAACTTAATGCTCCATTTCAGCCTAGGGTTGACCAGATCATTTCTGATTCACGATGCCCCAGATATGAATCCAGTGGCATAATCCACATGAATATCATCGATTATCTACTCGTCGAATCACTAGGAAAAAGTTAGGCATGTTGCCCGTAAGTCGGACTATACCGAATACTCAAGTGGCCTAGATTTGAAAATAAGTATATTCAATGAGAGACATGCTGGAAGCCTTGTCTTTTAAAAAATAATCCAGGGGAGTATCTTAAGCCAAAGTGGGTTGGAAATAGTTCTGATGAAATTTTCAGATCAGACAATCATCACTCTCCAATAATTGACAAACCCAATTCCAACCAAGTCCAAGAGATGAGAAAGTAGGAGAACTCATTACAGCATGAAGAAAACATTGTTAACCTTTTTTAAACCTTCAAAGCAATACATTTATTGTGTTATTCATCACGTTTAGATAGAGATGTTTGGGCAGTAGGACAGACATCATCCCGACCAAGTAGATCAACCGTTTTGTCAGCAATACCGTCGATCTTCTGAACACCGTTTGTCATCTGCAGGAAAGGAGCATATCGGTCCGCTTTGAAAGGGGAAATATTGATTTGCTCTCACCTGACGGAAAGCTGATGCTACCGATCCTAGCCTCCTATGCACAAGAGAAATGCCTGTCAGCGAGAACGTCAAGTGGGACATCTGTAAGCGCTTCGCACAGGGACAGTTCTTTGCCTACAACATGTATGGATATCGATGGGTCATCGCTAGAGATAGTAAAAGCAGGTGATCTCCTAGGCATCCAAGACCCAACAATCTGATATTAAAAGTTCCTTGACCCCGCTTTTAAAGCTTTTATAAAAGACTGTATAGGTTTTTTATTGTTTTTGTCTTGTATAAAAGACTTCATGACTGTATACTTAAAGACAAGAGGTGTTCATGTACATTCAAAGAGACAGCTATCTTGATATAATAAAATCAGTCACAGGGAAACACATTATCAAAGTCTTGACAGGGATGCGGCGTGTTGGGAAGTCAGTAATTCTCAAACAAATCCAAGATCAGTTGATATCTGATGGTGTACCACAAGAACAGATAATCAGCATAAATTTTGAACTCATGGAATTTGATTCCATTCGTAATTACCGGTTACTTGAAAAATATATCAGCCAACAGATGGTGAACGACAAAAAATACTTCGTATTTCTTGATGAAGTTCAGGAAGTCAAGGGATTTGAAAAAGTAGTGAACTCCTTGCATGCCAAGGGGACTGCAGAACTTTTTATCACCGGATCTAATTCCAACCTTCTATCAGGAGAGTTGGCGACCTATCTTACGGGGCGTTTCTATTCGATTGAGATTCTCCCGCTATCTTTTAAGGAGATATACCAATACATACCAGGCTCTACACGAGAAGAAAAGTTTCTTTCATTCATCCGGGGAGGAGGAATGCCCGGCATATTGCAGTTTGAAGGAAATTCGATAGTAAAGAACTATCTTTTGGATATGTACCAATCAATACTGTTGCGAGATATCGTCCAAAGACATTCGATCAGGAACGTTGATCTGTTGAAGAGATTCATGCAATATATCTTCGCAAACACCAGCCAGCTGTTTTCGGCGGCTTCCATCACCAGATATCTTAAAAGCGAGGGTAGAAGCCTATCCAAGGAGACCATTTATCAATACCTTGATGCCGCTAAAGAAGCATTCCTGATCCATGGGGTTCCCAGATTCGATGTTAAGGGGAAGAATGTGTTGAAAACTAATGAGAAATACTTTGTCAACGATCTGGGGTTCAGGGGATTGTTTTTCGACAATGAACTTGACATAGGGCAAGCACTCGAAAACATTGTCTATCTTCATTTGCAAAAACAAGGTCATGAGATATTCGTAGGGAAACTAGATGACACGGAAATCGACTTCATTGCAGTCCATGGTAAAGAAAAGCTTTATATCCAAGTAGCCTACTTGTTGGCGGAGCAGGCAACGATAGAAAGGGAGTTCTCTCCACTGGAAACAATCGATGACAACTATCCCAAGATGGTTATTTCTATGGACCCGATCAATCGCTCACGAAATGGTATCATCCACATGAATATCATCGATTTTCTGCTCGCTGAATCACCAGATCAATTATCAATGCTCCCATAAAAGAAAACACGGAACCAAAGCCTGTCAGTCGAAAAACTTGCCGGTTTATATCCTGCGACAAGTGTGCTGTTCAGTTCTTGGTCCAATCATTGGATCTCCAGCAAATGGGCCGTTCAAGTCAGCTTGGATTGATGATTATGTGGGTCATATTGTGGTGTTTGTCGACACTCTTGAGTTCCACCGCAAAACTGACAAAGTAGTGATGATTTCTTGGAAAAGCACCGCCAAGCGCGACGCATGGGCTTACCGGCGAAAATTGGCACACCAGAAAGCACAAGAAAATGACACCAGCGAGGTAACTTCATGAGAGAAGTACGCGTAATTCCAGTTTCTAGAGAGTTTTCCACTGGACAACACACTGGCTTTTCCACATCCAAAAGATGAGCTGCCGGCTATGCGGGGGTTTCCACAGATAAAGAGGCTCAGCTCTCTTCTTAGGAAGGGCTCCTAGAATCTGGTTGATTCTCCCACGGACTTCACGTTTCTCCCATACAACCACTTACATGGGAGATTATATGTAGTCAGGATTCCGTACATAGGTGGTGCTTCTTCCTTTTCCTTGGCGGAGTATGAAACCTTCTTCGTAGAGGTGCTTAAGTGCAGCCTCAACCGAGGAGCTGCCGATGCTTGGACAGAGATCGAGGATCTGAGCTTTGGAGAATATCCCAAGGGTGTTCTCAACGGCTTTTCGTACAATCTCATACGGGGTGCTCTTGCGATCCATCGAACCAAGCCTGTCTTCAAGATCCCGATAGCAGTTCAGAATGATACCTAGAAAGTACTTTATGAAAGGAGTGTAATCATTTTTACTTTCCAGCCATCCGCTGGAGACAACCCCAAGTACATCGTAGTACGCATCCTTGGTTTTCTCAATCTTTTGCTCGATGCTGATATACTTGCCCACCGTAAAACCGCTTTGATACAACAGCAGTGTAGTGAGTAGCCGACTCATCCTCCCGTTGCCGTCATTAAATGGATGAATGCATAAAAAGTCGCAAATGAATATAGGGATTAGGATAAGCGGATCAATCACTTGCTCCTTAAGAGCCTGGCGATAGCTTAGGCAAATCGTATCCACCGCAGGTGGTGTTTCGAACGGTTTGAGGGGAGTAAAACGGGTGAAAGTACTTCCATCCGCATGAATCTCGTTGATGTAGTTCTGAGTATTTTTAAACTTTCCGCCAAAGGTTTTTTCGGTGTATGCAAGCAGATCCCTGTGTAATTGCAGGATGATTTCACTCTTGAGAGGAATATGTTCGTAGCTCTCGTGGATAGTGTTTAGAACATCCCTGTAGCCAACAATTTCCTGCTCATCTCGGTTTTGAGGGGAGGTCCTTCCATCTACCAACTGCCTCATCCGTGCACTCGAGGTTCCGATTCCTTCGATCCTATTTGAACTGTCAGTACTCTGAATCTTCGCCACCTCGATCAAACGTTTCAGTTCGACTGGTTTCTGCCTAAGGTATAACTCCTGCTTCCCCTTGTACTCGCGAATCTGTGCAACGAAAGAGAGGATTTCTCCGTCCCAGGAACTCTTCTTCAATTTGCTGTAATCGAATTGGCGCATCTTTCTCCCACCTATATTTTTTATCTCCCAAATCATACATCATTTTGGGAGATTGTCAATTACCTTGGGAGAAAGCGCAGTTTCTCTCCTGACACACCAAACGTTAAATTATCAGAAAATAACAGTTGAAAACAGTCAGTCTTCCGTACCACTGTACACTCAGACAAGTTCAATTGAGAGTTCGGGAAATATTTTCGGGCTTTTTTTATGCCCAAAGGAGATCTCGTGCCCTACAAATCCAAGCACCCATGTTCTCATCTTGGTTGCCCTCGTTTTACTGGTAGGGAATGTAGAGATTCCCCAACAAGCTTTCTTAGCTGTGTTAAAAACTACCGATTCAAAAAACTAATCAGAGCTTCCATACTTTAGAAATTAACTCATAACGGTTATGAACTTGGGCTTTCTGATATAATCGGCGATTATGGTTGGCCACTGTGCGTACCGATAGGTCAAGCATGCTGGCAATTTCTTTATCGCTTTTTCCCGCAAGAATTAAGACAAAGACTTCAACTTCACGTTCTGAATACCCATGTTCCCTGATAAACTTATTACTCGCTGCACGGTGTGACTCGGAGAGTGTTGAAGCACTTGGGTGTTCAACTTCCTGTAATAGTAGGTCAATGCCGGCGCGGAGGTGTTCAATTCTTGTCTCAATAAGTTCCCGATCATGGGCTAACGTACCTGAGATGGTAACTAGCAACATCTCTTTATCAAATGGTTTGGTAATATAATTTACGGCGCCCGAACGGATACTATCAATTTTTTCTTCTAAGGCATCCCGTGCTGTTAAGAAGATAAGAGGAATTGGACGGGTAGCAGTTAGTTGCCGCATAGCGATAAGAAATGCGTGTCCATCCATTTTAGGCATCATAATATCGCTTATAATAAGATCGATCTGTTCACGTTCTACAATTTCAAGCCCCTCTTGACCGGAGGAAGCGACAAAAACGCGATAGTGCTCAGTGAGGATTGAAGCAATATAGGTGGCCATGTCGACGTTATCTTCGACGATAAGTACTGTGGGTAGTTTATCATTTGCACATGTGGTTAGCGTAGTACTAACGGGGGAAAAGTCGGAGGTATACAGGACACTTGTCCCAGATTTTACGTGTGGTTCTTTTTCTTTGTGGTCCAGTTTTTTTATCATATTAGGCGGAAAATACAGGTGAAAAGTACTGCCTTTATGTATCTGACTTTCAACGGTTACAGCTCCTCCATATCCTTCCATAATATGTTTTACTAGAGCAAGGCCGAGGCCTGTTTGCCCTTGTTTCGACCCTGTTTTACCATGGAAATAACGATCAAAGATGGTAGTCAGGTCAGTTTTTGCTATACCAAGGCCAGAATCTTGGACTGTTATATGTAGGGTTTGCGTATCTGTAATCTCTGCTGAGATGAGGACAGAGCCCCCTTCTGGGGTGAATTTTATGGCATTGGAAAGTAGGTTTAAGACTACTGTTTCTAGATTTTCTTGTGAGATTGCCAGTGTGAATTCTTCGATGTTTTTTGCTGCCTGAAATGAGAGTGAAATTTTTTTGTTTTTTGCTATCTCCGAAAATTCGCCAACAAGATTTTGTAAAACAGTATGTATAACAATGTCTTGTGAATGGAGGTGGTGGATGGGTTTTTCTAATTGTAGCAAATGAGAAACTTGTTTCAACAGCCGGAGACTATTTCTTTCAATTGTTTCTAAAATTCGATCATTATGGTGGATTGAATCACCATATTTGCCTTGGCGTAGTTGCTGGCACATTCCTAAAATAATAGTTAATGGGGTGCGTAATTCATGACTTACATCCATAAAAAATTCAGTTTTTTCTTGATCGAGTTTGCGTAAGCGTTCACTTTCTATAAACGATTGTTGACGAGCCATTTTTATCCGGTTGTAGCGATTGCCCATAGCCAAAGAGAAGAGAATTGCTTGCAACGAGAGGCCAATTGGTTGGTTATATTGCATAAGAAAGGTTACAAGATTTTGATAGTTCTGCATGAATGGGAATATATTCATAGCATTTATTGAAGTGAGAAGGGCTGGGGGGATGAAGGCAATGAGCATAATAATTGCTTCTCTCTTTAACCATTGTATGGCCCGTATGATTGTGTAGATAAAGATGATATTAGTATAAAAAACAAACAATTCACGAATAAAGTTCAAAACTAGATGTAATGTAGCAACTTGGGGAAACAGGGCTTTTAGTAGCAGGAAAAAAAGTACGTAGCCACCGATAATAAAAATAGAGACTTGGTTGAATTTTGAGAGTTTAGGAGCGTGGATTGCAAGAGCAAAAAAATCTTCAAAAAACAACAAGAAGGTGATAAACAGGAGGTGGGTAATAATAGTTACGCGGTTGTAAGTTAAGCTGAAAATAAAACGATCATAGGTGGAAAACGTCTGTAAGACAGTGAGTAAAAGCATAATCACAGAAAAATAGATAAACATGGGCTCTTTAGTTGAAATTGCTAAGAAGAGTGTATAGGCGAGTAACCCCAATAACACCCCTAATGCGAGTAATCCAATAATAAAGGGGAGGCTAGTTGTTGAGGTATACTTTGGGATAATAAGCTCTGTTGCATAACAAGAGCCTTGCGTTAAAAGGGATATACTCAGTAAAGCCACAAATCTAGAGAAGCGACGAAATCTCAAACTTATACTACCCGTGGAATGGGACATGTCACTCCCCCCGGCTGTTAAGATAGTGCATTATAACAGATGGAGGGACATGAGTATATAAAACTTTTAGAACTGCCTTATCGGCCTAACTTTATATGTATTACTTTTATGTTTTATCGATGCTTTACCTTCCGGGTCCTTCGTGCTGTCCATAAGCATTATCCAGGCTTGGTCCCAAGCCACTTCACTAGAACTCCAATGCCCTCCAGGATAAATCTTCCATAAAGAATCATCACCGGCTCCAAGGTTTTTTTGCACATGGTATAATTCATCACAGGTTGGCAGATACCAATCGTCATACAAGATCGCATTATATGTAGTCTCGTAGCTATCACAGGCGTAGGCAGCAGTAGATTCTGTTCCGTATTTTTCTACAATTACTTGTGTATTCTCCTTACCTTTACCAATGTCATAATCCCCTCCACTGAGATTTAGCCAGTCATATGTGGGACTCCATTGTTCACTAGGCTGATCTTCTTTAGCCGCCTCTAGATAGCGCCATGCAGCACCATCGCGGTAATTATAGTTGGTAAATCCAGAATCGAGATTGCGATCGTAGAATATCCAGCCTCCCGCGGGACCGCGTTCCTGTAAGGCATAGGTTTTATGCCACCGAGCATAGACGGTATAATTTTCATGTGCTGCTGCTGATATGGATTCAATTAAGTTCTCAAATGAGGTTTCTGTATACCAGCCGCCAAAATAATAGCCAGCTCTGGTTGGTTCATCGAAGGTTATTTCACTAGACTCTATGGTAAACGTTGGTGGATTACCAGAAGCATTAATTCCTCCGTTAAGGGTATAGGTGATG